>CAZPCX010000010.1:9025-11940 GCA_964585265.1 uncultured Muribaculaceae bacterium
CATATACTGATAAGACTAATAAATTAGATAGAGAATTAATATTAAATGAAGAATATAGTAATTTAATGTTTCCAGAAAATAATTTTATCAATTACATAATTACGTATTCAACCCACATGCCATTTGATAATACTAATAAGAATAGTGTATGCAAATTACTTTATGATCTAGATAATACCACAGATGAAGATAATTTAGAAACGTTAGAAATAACAGCAATGACTGAGGAAGAATGTGCTAGAAGACAAGCAAAAGAAACTGATTACATGGTTGAATTATTATTAGCTAAATTAGAAGAAAAAGGATTGTTAGATAACACAGTAATAGCAGTATTTACTGATCATTATCTTTATACGTTAGAAGATAATACTATATTAGATGAGTATAAAGAAACAAGTAATAATCTAATAAATAAAACTCCATTCTTTATATGGAGCAAAAATCAAAAGAAAGTAAATATTAATACAGTAACATCGCAATTGAATATATTACCAACATTGTTAAACTTATTTGGTGTAGAATACAATTCAAATAATTATATTGGTGATGATGCACTTAATACTAAATACAACAATATAGCTATATTTAGTGATTATTCTTGGTATGATGGTAATGTATATGTAGAGGGTGGAATTGTAGTAAATAATAAAAAGATAAAGAAAGAAGATTTAGAAGCAAAAAACTATTATGTAAATTATATGACAAAGAAAAATGATTTAGCATTAAAATATAATTATTTCAAATAAAAAAACTCGGGTTACCGAGTTTTATTTTACTATCTCAATTATTGAAATAAGAGCGTCGTCTCCTCTTCTTTCATCTAATTTTAATATTCTAGTGTATCCACCATTTCTTTCTTTAAATCTAACTGCTAAATCATCAAATACTTTCTTAGTAGCAACAGTATCATTTTGTAAAAATGCTAATGTCTTTCTTCTAGATACTAAATCTCCTTTTTTTCCATAAGTAATCATTTTATCAAATGACTTTCTTAATTCTTTAGCTCTAGTATCAGTTGTTTGTATTGATTCATTCATAATTAAGTCTTTTGTCAAATTAGCAAGCATAGATCTTCTATGTTTACTATCAATACCTAATTTTCTGTATGCCATATTACATCACTCCTTACTAATCTTTTTCTTTAAAATCTAGGTCCATATCTTTTACTTTTTCAATTACTTCTTTTAATGATTTCTTACCTAAATTACGAATCTTTGACATTTCTGCTTCTGTCTTCTCAATTAATTCAGAAACAGTATTAATTCCTATTCTCTTTAAACAGTTATATGCTCTTACAGATAATTCAAGATCATCAATTGAAGTTTCTAATATCTTTTGTTTTGGATCTTCAATATTTTGTTTCATTAATCCTTTAATAGTATCAGTAAATTCAGGATTATCAATCTTATCTAATTGAGCAATTAATACACTTGATGCTTTCTCTAATGCATCTTGTGGAGAAATAGAACCTTTTGTATGTATTTCCATAATTAATTTATCATAATTATTATTTTGTCCAACACGAGTCTTTTCAACTTCGTAGTTAACTCTTTCAATTGGTGAGAATAATCCATCAATAGCAATTGTATCTACTTTTAATTCTGGTAAAGTTTTCTTTACATCTTCTGCCATTAAGTATCCTTTTCCTCTACCAATAATTACTTCCATATCAAGTTTAGCTCCTTGAACAAGAGTACATATAACTTGATCCTTATTAATTACTTCTACACTTGGTTGGCTTTCTAAATAAGAAGCAGTAAGAACGCCCTCTCCTTTAGCGCTAACTTTTACAGTTACTAGTTCATCAGTATTTTTTCTAACAACTACTCTTTTTAAATTTAAAACGATAGTAGTAACATCTTCTATGATTCCTTCTATAGTTTGAAATTCATGTAATACTCCATCAATCCTAACAGCAACTATTGCATCACCTGGTAATGATGATAATAATACTCTTCTTAGAGCATTTCCTAAAGTTGTACCAAATCCTCTTTCTAGAGGTTCTAGTTCAAATTTACCATAATTATTATTTTCAATATATTCAGTCATTTTATATTCTGGTTTTTCAAATGCTAGATAATAGTTATTATCTTTTCCATAACTTAGTTCAGTGTATACATCAAATTTTTCTTCTTCAACTTTCTTTTTAGCCATTACAATTCACTCCTTTTCTTTTTATCCACGTGGACGTTTAGACGGTCTACATCCATTATGAGGTATAGGTGTTACATCGCTCATAGCTGTTACTTCTAATCCCCCAGTTTGTAAAGAACGCAATGCTGTATCTCTTGCAGGTCCAACACCATTTATGAAAGCTTCAACTTGTCTCATTCCTAATTCATATGCTGCTTTAGCTGCTGCTTCAGCTGACATACCAGCTGCAAATGGAGTCTTCTTCTTTGATCCTTTGTAACCTACAGTTCCAGAAGATGCCCAACTTACTGTGTTCCCATCAAAATCTGTAATAGTAACTACAGTATTATTGTAAGTAACATGAATATGTGCTACTCCTTCTGGTACATTCTTTTTAACTTTACGTTTTCTTGATTTATATGCCATTTCATATCCTCCTTATATTATTTCTTCTTATTAGCTATAGTCTTTCCTTTACCTTTACGTGTACGAGCATTTCTATTAGTTCTTTGACCTCTTACAGGTAATCCTTTACGATGTCTAATCCCTTGATAACAACTAATATCCATCTTACTCTTAATATTCATATTAACTTCTCTACGTAGATCTCCTTCAACAAGATGCTTAGTTAATTCATCACGAATAGCAACTATCTCTTCTTCAGTTAAATCTTTTGCTTTCTTATCAAAATCTACCTTAGTATTTATTAATACTTCTCTTGCTAATTGTCTTCCTACACCATAAATATAAGTTAAAGCTATTTCAATTCTTTTCTCATTAGG
>CAZPCX010000011.1:0-11544 GCA_964585265.1 uncultured Muribaculaceae bacterium
ATATGGTGATTTCATTATACTAATTACAACATTTACTAATTTATTCATAAACATCTCATTAATACCTAGTTTTCTTCCTTGTCTAACTGCTCTTCTAAGTAATCTTCTAAGTACATATCCTCTACCTTCATTTGAGAAAGTAGCTCCATCTGCTATTGCAAATGTAATAGTTCTTATATGATCAGCGATAATTCTAAATTCCTTATTACCATCATAAGTCTTACCACTTAACTTCTCTATTTCACTAATTATTGGTACAAATAAATCAGTATCATATGTTGATTTCTTTTCTTGTAATACCATTACAATTCTTTCAAATCCCATTCCAGTATCTATATTTTTACAAGGTAACTCTGGATATTCTGCTCTACATAATCCTTCTTTTGAATTATATTGACTAAATACATTATTCCATATTTCAATATATCTATTATTATCTATTTCTTCTTTTAATAATTTAATACCTACATTATTTTTATCAAATTCTAATCCTCTATCATAGAATATTTCAGAATCAGGTCCACATGGTCCTTCTCCTATTTCCCAATAATTATTGTCTAATCTAATAATATGATCTTCAGGCATACCTAAAGAAGTCCATATATTATATGCTTCTTCATCACAAGGATAAATAGTAACATATAATTTATTTACATCAATATTAAAATATTCTTTACTAGTTAGTAATTCATAACTCATCTCAATTGCTTCTTTTTTAAAATAATCACCAATTGAAAAATTACCTAACATTTCAAAAAATGTATGATGAGAATCATCTCCAACACTTTCTATATCATTAGTTCTTAAACATTTTTGATAATTTACTAATCTCTTACTATCTGGAATAGCACTTCCATCAAAATACTTCTTTAATGGTGTTACACCAGCATTATTCCATAACAAAGAAGGATCATCTTTAGGTATTAAAGATGAACTTTCTATTATCTTATGTCCTTTATTTGCAAAGAAATTTAAAAAAATATTTCTTATTTCGTTTGATGTTTTCATAATTACCTCATTAATTTTCTGAATCTTCTATTTTAAAATCTTCTAATTTATTATCTTTTAATACTTTACTTACTAAAGATTCTGCTTTCTTAATTTTATCAGAACAACTCTTAGCCATCTTCATAGCTTCTGTATACTTATTAATTGCATCATCTAGATTAACTTCACCACTCTCTAATTCTTTTACAATCTTTTCAAGTTTTTCTAATTCTTCTTCAAAACTCATTTCTTTCATATTTCCTCCTTTATACTTATTACATTAGCATTTATAATACCATCTACTAATTTAATATCAACTTTATCATCTTTCTTTATATTCTTAATAGTACTTATACTCTTATTATTCAACTTTAATATACTATATCCTCTCTTTAAAGAATTTAATGGGTTAAGTATATCTAATTTATCTATATATTTAATTAAATTATCTTTCTTAAATTTATATATATTTTCTGGATTTCTAAATACATAACCTTCAGTAATCATATTTAATCTATAAGTATTATCATTTATTATACTATTAATTATACTAACTAACTTATCTTTTAAATTTATTATATTACTTTGTTTTATCTCATATATTTTATTAGGATTCATTAATATATAACTATTCATCAATGAATTAACTGAATCTTTATATTTATTAATAACTGTTTTAATATAATTATTTAATCTATCAACTTTATTATCAATATTAATAGAAATATCTGTAATATTAGGTACTGCTAACTCTGCTGCTGCTGTTGGAGTAGCTGCTCTTATATCTGCTACAAAATCTGCTATTGTATAGTCAATTTGATGCCCTACAGCACTAATAATTGGTATTGGACATTCATATATAGCATATGCCACTTTCTTTTCATTAAATGGCCATAAATCCTCTATAGAACCTCCACCTCTACCAACTATCAAAGTATCTAAATTATATTTCTCTGCTTCCTTGATTTGTTTAACAATATCATCAGCAGCTGAATCACCTTGTACTAAACTTGGAAATAGTATTGTTTCACATAAAGGATATCTTCTATTAATAGTATTTAATATATCTCTTATAGCTGCTCCTGTACTAGCAGTTACAATACCAATTCTTTTTGGAAACTTAGGAATTAACTTCTTTTTATTTTCATCAAATAACCCTTCTTTAGATAATTCAAGTTTTAATTCTAAATATCTCTTATATAATTCACCAGCACCATCATTACTCATTTCATCAATAAATAATTGATAATTACCATTCGGTTCATATACACTTACTTTACCAATAATAAGAACACTATCTCCATCTTTAGGTTCAAATAATAGCTTAGATGCTTTACCATTAAACATAACAGCACTTATTCTACTATTCTCATCTTTAATCGTTAAATAACAATGCCCACTTGGAAACTGTCTTTTAAAATTAGAAATCTCTCCTTTAATATAAACTCTATTAAAAAAACTATTACTATCAAAACTATTTTTAATGATCTTTGTAAGCTCTGCAACACTCAAATATGTATAATCCATTTTATCACCTACAATCATAAATATTATATCAAAATAAAAGAAAAAATACTATTATATATCTTTCCCATTATCTAAACTTTGTGCTATTTTATCTAGCGTTGCATTAATCATACTCTTAACCTTATCATCAGAATATGCTTTAGCTAATTCAACCGCTTCATTTATACATACAACATTTGGAGTATCAGTATATTTCATTTCATATATAGCCATTCTTAATATTGCTTGATCAGTTTTACCTAATCTATCAATACTCCAATTATTTAAATTACTATTTGCAAGTTCATCTAACTCTTCTCTCTTATCTAATACTCCATATACTATTTCATTTATAAAATTATTTTCTACTTCAAGCGATGACTTAATTACTTCATTGACATCGTATTTAATTTTATTAGCTTCATATATAAATATTTGATATAAAGAAGTCATAATAATTTCTCTTTGCATGCTTCTATTTAATTCTGGCATATTATCACCTTCATTTCAAAATTATAACACATAATTACTTATTCTTCATTGTTTTAAATCTTATTATATTAATAATACCGAATACTGCAATAGTAATTACAATATATAGCAACATAAAATTAAATGTTAACTCTTTATCACCAATATATAATGTTACACCTTGTAACTTATAATATTCATTTAATAATTCAGAACTACTAAATATATTAGATGCAGGATTCTTCAATAGAATTTGTCTCAACATAGATGCAGTTTGAGATACAGGCAATACATTTGAGAATGCTTGTAACCCTTTAGGCATTATTCCCATTGGAATATATGCTCCAGTAACAAATCCAATTAAAGTACCAATAATAGTAGATACAATTGAAAATACTTGTTGATTTTTTACAAAAGATACAACAAATAATATAAACAATGATGATGATAAAATACTAATACTTATTATACCTAATACTTTTAATATATCAATAAATCCAAGAAATACTCCTCCTGAAGATACTATATATATTTCTGCTATTAAAAACAATGCACATGATATAGTAAACGCAATAATAAAAGTAGATATTATATACGATAAGAATACACTATTTCTTTTAATAGGAGCTACTAAAAAATCATCAATACTCTTACTTTCTTTATCAGCTACTATTCTTCCTAAAGCTCCTAAAGATAGTGTAATAGTAGAAACTGCAATCAATCCACACATAACCCACGAATTAACTAATGCAGATAATCCTTCAACATCTCCAACCGTTTGTTTAAGACCAGCAATTTGTAAATCAGATAAAAATAATACATATAAACCTAATATTATAATTACTGATAAGAAAGAAAAAAATACTTCTGATTTATTTCTGAAAAACATTGCAAGATTTCTTTTAGTTAAACTAATTATTGTCTTCATATGTTTCACCTCTAATATTCTTACCTGTTAAATTAATAAATACTTGATCCATATCTCCTTCAATTACTTCAAAACTAGATATATAAGACTTCATATCATTAATAACATCTAATGCTTCCATACTATTATTTGAATATATAGTTATTACTGTTGTTTTTTCAATATATTTAATATTTTTTAATTTTAAGTAATTAATTATAAATTCACTATTAATTGGTACTACCTTTAATATATTAGATGTATATTTCTCTTTAAGATTCATAGGTGTATCATTTGCAATAATATTACCATTATCAATAATAACTATATTATCTGCATTAGCTGCTTCTTCCATATAATGAGTAGTCAAGAATATAGTAGTATTATTTTTCTTTTGAATTAAATCTAATATTTCCCAAACTTTACTTCTTGTTTGAGGATCTAAACCAGTAGTTGGTTCATCTAAAAACAATATTCTAGGTTCATTAATCAATGCTCTAGCAATATCAACTCTTCTTTTTTGACCACCACTTAATTTACCATATCTTTTCTTCAATATACTTTTAATACCAATAGTTTCACATATATATTCCATTCTAGCATCAAAATCTTCTTTTTTAATATTGTAGAATCCTGCTCTTATTCTTATATTTTCATATACAGTAAGAAGATCATCTAAATGAGAATTTTGAAATACAACTCCAATATTAGATCTTATCTTTTCATCAGATTCACCTAATTTTAAACCACATACTTCTATATTACCTGATGTCTTCTGTAAAAGAGTACATAGAACATTAATAGTAGTAGATTTACCTGCACCATTAGGTCCAAGAAAAGCAAAAAAAGCTCCCTCTTCTACATTAAAACTAATATTATTTACTGCAATAGTATCATTGTATTTCTTAGTTAAATTTTCAATCTTAATGATTGCTCCCATATTACTCCTTTTTATCTATATCTTTTTTAATATCGTATAAAATATTTAATGCCTCAATTGGATTAATCTTTAATATATCTATATCATTAAGTTTCTTAATTACAATTGATTCGTTAGATTCCTTCTTATTAAACAAACTTAATTCTTGTTGATGTAATACCTTTGGTTTTTCTCTAGATTCATAAGTACTAAGTATTTCACTAGCTCTATTAATTAAAGAATCTGGTAACTTAGCAAGTTTAGCAACATGTACACCATAACTTTTATCTACTGATCCTTTTTTAACTTTATGTAGAAAAGTAATATTACCATCTTCCTCAATAGCACTTACATGTATATTTTTTAAATGTTTCAAATGCTTTTCTAAATCAGTTAATTCATGATAGTGAGTTGAGAACATCATCTTACACTTAATATTATTATGTATATATTCTATTATTGCTTGTGCTAGAGACATACCATCATATGTAGCAGTTCCTCTACCTAATTCATCAAATATAATTAAACTATTTTCATCTGCATTTAATATTGCATTATTAGCTTCATTCATTTCAACCATAAAAGTAGATTCACCACTTACTAAATCATCTGACGCTCCAATTCTAGTAAATATCTTATTAAATACAGGCATTTTAGCGCTGCTAGCAGGAATAAAACATCCAATCTGAGCCATAATAACAGTAATAGCAAATTCCTTCAAATAAGTAGATTTACCAGCCATATTAGGACCTGTTATTAATAGTATATTTGTATCCTTATCCATATTAATATCATTAGGTACAAATTCATTATTAATAATCTTTTCAACCAATGGATGTCTACTATCTTTTATATCAACAATTCTATCTTTAACTAATATTGGTTTTATATAATTATTCTCTTCGGATATAGTTGCAAATGATTGTAATACATCTATTTCAGATATTACCTTACCATTAAACTGAATAACAGATATATATTCTTTTACTTTATCTCTAATATCATTAAATAATTTATATTCTAGTTCAATAATCTTATCTTCAGCATTTAATATTAATTCTTCTTTCTCCTTTAATAAAGGAGTAGTAAATCTTTCACATGTTGATAAAGTTTGTTTTCTTTCATATCCAATATCATCAGGAATATCCTTTGCATTACCTTTAGATATTTCTATATAATATCCAAATACTCTATTATAACCAACCTTTAAATTCTTAATACCAGTTCTACTCTTCTCTGACATTTCAAACTTAGTAATAAAATCTTTTCCACCTTTTTTTAATTCCCTTAATTCATCTAATTCACTATTATAACCAGATTTAATAATAGAACCTTCCTTAATAGTTATAGGTGGATTCTCTTCAATACTTAAATCTAATAAGTCATATAATTCATTTAATACAGTCACATTATTATAAAACTTAAGTTCCTTCAATATATTATATAAATTAGGTAATACCTTTATAGATCCTTTTAATTGAATTAAATCTCTAGCATTTGCATTTCCATAGGATATTCTTCCACATAATCTTTCCAAATCATATACTTCATATAATAAAGCTCTTAATTCCTCTTTTAATATAAATTCTTCTAATAGATTCTCAACAATAGAATACCTATTATTAATTAAATCAATATCAATTAGTGGGGATTCAATCCAACTCTTCAATAATCTACTACCCATAGCAGTTCTAGTTTTATCTAATAACCACAATAAAGAATAATTTCTAGATTTTAATCTTATATTCTCAACCAATTCAAGATTTCTCTTAGTATTAACATCCATCTTTAAATATGAATTACTTTCAATAACACTTACATTTTGTAAATGAGATAAATCTCTTTTTTGAGTTTCATTTAAATAAGATAATAAATGATTAATAGATTCAATATACCTAACATCATTAATATGACTATATAGATGTTTATATTGTTCTAAATCTATAATAACATCACATATAGAATATCCAACTTTATATTTATTTCTTAATACTTCTATTATAGATTTATCAAAATCACTCTTTATTACAACTTCATTAATACCAATAGATAATATTTCACTTATTAATAGATTAGATGAATGTTCAACAATAGTAGTAAAAAATAAACCAGTAGATATATCACAATAACTTATTACAAAACAATGAGAATAATCAATTATACTTGCTAAATAATTATTGCTTTTTTCATCTAAAGATTCTTCATTCATTACAGTACCTTTAGATACTACTTGTAATACTTCTCTTTTAACTACACCTTTAGCATCTTTTGGATCTTCTACTTGCTCACATATTGCTACTTTATGGCCTAATTCAATAAGCTTATTTAAATATATACTTACTGCATGATATGGAACACCACACATAGGAATCTTTTCATTAATACCTGCATTCTTACCAGTAAGTGTTAAATCTAACTCATGTGATACTAAAATAGCATCTTCAAAGAACATCTCATAAAAGTCCCCAAGTCTAAAAAACAAAATAACATCCAAGTATTTGTCTTTAATATCCATATATTGTCTCATCATTGGAGAAATCTTACTTCTGTCTACTTCATTACGAGTCATAATATCACCACCTAGATTATATCAAATTTAATATAAAAGAAAAACCCATAAGGGTTTAAAGATTACTTCTAAATTCTTTTAATGATTTTAAGAACGTATCACTATCAATTGAATTCTTTTTAATTGTTTGTTCTACAATCTTTATTTCTTCTGGTTCCTTATAAACTGGTATCTCAGTTGGAGCAAATACAGAAGAGAATACTTCTTGTTTCTTTGGTTCAGAAACAGTATTTGTCATTGATTCTTCATTAGCAGCTTTTAATAATTCCTTATAACTAATTATTGCAGTTCTCTCTTGTTCATCTTCATACTTATCAGTTTGATCAGCAGCAGATATCTTACTTAATTCATCAACAATACTCTTTAAATTTCTAGTCTTTTCATTATTTATATCTACTTCAACATGATCAACATTATTATTAATAATCTTATCTTCATCATCAAATATTAATTTCAAATTATTATCAACAACATTCTTTTGAAAAATCATAGTAATTACTAATATAATTAATATTAAAAATAATAATAATACAATTATAAATACTAATCTTCCTACATCATTCAATTGCATATAGAAACTTGAAAAATTCATTAAAATTAAAGATAAATTATTCATATACTCACCTCAAATAATTATAGTCAATAATACTCATTATATATAAAGCAGCAGTCTCACTTCTTAATACGTTATCACCTAAAGATGCACATATAAATCCATTATCCATTAGTTTTTGTTCTTCCTTTTGAGAAAAACCTCCCTCTGGACCAATAACTAATAGTAGTGTACCACATTTTCTATTATTATTAAATATCTCTTTTACATTATTTGATCTTTCATTTACAGTGAACAGTATATTTAAATCACATTTGTTATTTATTAAATAATCAATATCTCTTAAATCATCTATAAAGGGTATTGTTAATCTATGAGATTGTTCACTAGCTTCTTTAACAATTCTATTATATCTTTCCTTCTTTTTATCAAAATCTTTACTACTAATTTTAATTATACTTCTATCAGTTTTTAAAGGTATAATCTCATCTACACCAATCTCAGATATCTTTTGAATTAAGTAATCAAACTTTTGTTCTTTAATCAATGAAACCGCCATTTTAACTACAATATCTTTATTCTTAGTAGATTCAATTACCTTTACTACATCGTATTTAACATCCTTTAAATCAATGTATTTAATAATACATTCATACATCACCTTATCATAAACAATAATGAATCTATCATCTTTATTCATTCTCATTACATTTATAATATGATGTTTATCACTTTCTAATATTTCTAATTCTTTATTAATTGCAAAATAATGTTGCATTTCTTTTCACCTAAAACAATTATATATAATATGTACAATTAATTCAATTAAAATTGATAACAACACAATATTTTGGTATAATTATACTGATAGGAGAATAATATGAGTACAAAAAATGAAATTAGTATTGTTGATCGTTATGCTGAAGATTTAACAAGCAAAGAATACATAACAAATCCAGCAATATCTAGAGAAAAAGAATTAGAAAAAGTAATGCTAACATTATTTACACCAGAAAAATCACCAATATTAGTTGGTAAACCTGGTGTTGGTAAAACAGCTATTGTTGAAGGTCTTGCATATAAAATAATAAATAAAGATGTTCCCGATGCATTAAAAGACTTTAGAATATTAAAAATTAATACAGTAGCAATGGTTGGAAACATAGTTAAAGAAGGAAATACAGATAGTAAGTTACAATTATTAGTTGATGAGTTATCTAAAATGGAAAAAGTAATATTATTTATAGATGAAACTCATACATTAATTGGTAATAAAGAAAATGGTGGTCTTGACTTTGCTAATATATTAAAACCAGCATTATCAAGAGGAAATATTAAAATGATTGGAGCAACAACTATAAATGAATATGATTTCTATATAGTAAAAGATAAAGCATTCTTAAGAAGATTAGAAAGAATAGATATAGATGAACCAAATGCAGAAATGACAGTTAAAATACTAATTGGAAGTATTCCTAAATTAGAAAAACAAACTGGAGTTAAAATTAATTATACTGACTTTACAAAAGAAGAAATAATGAAATTTATAGTAGATATGACTAGTGAATACAATAGAGTCTTTGAATCAGCTTCTCGTTATCCAGATGTATGTTTTAACTTATTAACTAAAATATTCTCATATGCAATTATAGATAATCAAAAAGAAGTTAAATTCAAACATATTTGGGAAGGAATTAAGAATACAGAATTAGTATTCCCTGATGTATTAAAGAAATATAAAGAAAAATTTAAAATAGCATTTGAAAAATATTTAACAGAAGAAAATGTATACTTAGATCCATTTAGTAATATGTAAAAAGAAGGAAAATCCTTCTTTTTATTTTAAATAACTTCTATATTTTTTAAACACATTGTTTTCTAAATTTGTATTAGATAATTCTTCAAACAATTGTCTTTGTTTTCTATCAATCTTATCAGGAATAACTACATTAATAATAACATACATATCCCCTTTTCTTCCAGATTGAACATTTTCTATTCCTTTACCTTTAATTCTATGCTTACTACCACTTTGAGTTCCACTAGGTATAGATAATATTACATTACCATATATAGTAGGTACTTCTACTTTACATCCAATAGTAGCATCAACAATAGTAATTGGAAGATCTAAATATATATCATCATCTTTTCTTTCAAATAATGGGTGTTTATCTACTGTAAATTCAATATATAAGTCTCCAGTAGGTCCATTATTAATTCCTGCTTCTCCTTTACCAGATACTCTTAATTGATTACCAGTATTTATACCAGCAGGTATATTAATTTTAATCTTCTTATTAGATTTAACAATACCTTTTCCATTACAATTATTACACGTCTTAGAAAAAGATATACCTTTCCCATTACAATATGGACATGTAGTTCTAGTCATATATGATCCAAGTATAGTTCTTTGTTCAGTAGTTATAGTTCCACTACCATGACAATGTGAACAAGTATCTGGATTAAATCCACCTTCTCCATCACATTCTTCACATTTATCATAAACATCTAACGATATACTCTTTTCACATCCAAATACTGCCTCTTCAAAAGTAATATTCATTATAACAGATACATCTCTACCTTGTTGTTTTCTATTGCTATTCCCTCTTCTTCCTCCAAAATCAAAACCAAAAGAAGAACCAAATAAATCAGAGAATATATCACTAAAATCAAAATTAGAGAAATCATATCCTCCTCCTGGTCCACCTGCATTAGCATTACTAAATGCTTGATGTCCCATTTGATCGTATTGTGACCTCTTACTAGAGTCAGATAATACTGCATAAGCTTCTTGTATCTCTTTAAATTTTGACTCAGCATCAGGAGATTTATTAACATCTGGATGATACTGTTTTGCTAACTTCCTAAATGCAGACTTTATTTCAGAATCACTAGATCCTTTTTTAAGACCTAATACTTCATAATAATCTTTTTTTTTCATATATACCTCCGTTGTAGTAATCTAGATTAAAAGAGTATTTAATACTCTTTTATTCATTTTTTTCAACAAATTCTGCATCTACAGTTTCTTCTTCTTTTTCTTTAGAAGATTCTTCTGATTTAGATTCTTCTTCTTTCTTCTTAGAAGCTTCCTCATAAACCTTAGTTGCTAGAGCCATTGCTTTTTCTTGTAACTTATCTTTAGATTCCTTAATCTTATCATTATCATTCTTATCAAGAGCTTCTCTTAATTCTTTTATTAAGTTTTCTGCTTCTTCTTTATCTTTAGCATCAACCTTATCACCTAAATCTTTAATAGCTTTTTCAGTACTAAATATTAGTTGATCAGATTCATTTCTTAATTCTGCTTCTTCTTTTCTCTTTAAATCAGCTTCCTTATTTGCCTCAGCTTCTTTTACCATCTTGTCAATCTCTTCATCAGTTAAATTAGTAGAAGCTGTAATAGTAATTGATTGCTCCTTATTAGTACCTAAATCCTTAGCGTTAACATTAACTATTCCATTAGCATCAATATCAAACTTAACCTCAATTTGAGGTACACCACGAGGTGCTGGTGGGATACTAGTTAATTGGAATCTTCCTAATGATTTATTATCTGCAGCCATAGGTCTTTCACCTTGTAATACATGTATATCTACAGCTGGTTGATTATCAGCAGCAGT
>CAZPCX010000012.1:0-10782 GCA_964585265.1 uncultured Muribaculaceae bacterium
TTTCAATTATTTCGTCTTCATTATCAGCTGTTACAATAATACCATTTACTATTACAAAGGGCATTTTCGCACCAATTGCACATAATCCTTGACATCCAACAGTAACATTTGCCTTTTCATCTAATTCTTTTAATCTTTCTGCTACTGATTTACCATTAAATCCTTTGCATAGATCACAAGTTTTAAAATCATTCATCTTCTAACACCTCACATATATCTCCGCTACTTACTAGCATTGCATTACCATCATCTGTATCTAAATGTAACTCTAATGCATACGAACCCTTTACTTTTATAAATACATTATCAAGTATTGCACCTTTTTCACCTTTAATCTTAACCTTTACTTTTTGATTGTTAAAATAATTAAGTTTATATGAATCTCTTTCACTCATATGAATATGTCTTGCAGATATTATACATCCTTCATTTAAGTTTAATTCTTTATCTTTATTACATAGAGTTATCTTTTCACTATTATCTAAATCTCCAGATATTCTAACTGGTGGGTTTAATCCCAATAAATAAGAATCTGTTCTACTTATTTCAACTTGAGTTTGATCTCTTAAAGGTCCTAAAACTCTTACATTATCAATCATGTTCTTATCTGTTTTCAATGTTACTGTTTCATAACAAGAATACTCACCCGGTTGACTCAAATCTGACTTTTTAGTTAAACTGGCAGATTCTCCAAATAAATACTTAAAATCCTTATCACTAAGGTGAACATGTCTAGCAGATACACCTATTTTAACTTTCATACTATCACCAGATGTATTATATCAAAAATAGTTTGAAAGATAAACCTTAATTTGCTATAATCAAAATGGTGATAATATGGATTATTTGTATATAACAATTTCATTAGTAATAATAATATCTATTATATTAATTGTATATGTAACAGTATATAATGATTTTCAAAGTTACTTATTAAAACTAAAAGAAACCGAAAAAGGAATTGATGAAGATTTAAGAAAGAAATACGATATATTAGTAACAATAAAAGAAAAAATTAAATCTGATATTGAAATTGAAGATTTAAAAGAAAAAAACTTATCATCATTTGAATTTCATAGAAATATTATAGAAATTGAAACAAAATTATTGGTTGAAAATGAAGAAGTAAGAGATGAACTAAATCAGCTAGATGAGATAAACATAAAGATTGAATCAAAAATAAGATATTATAATGATACAGTAACATCTTTCAATAAAGTATTAAGTAAATTTCCAAGTAATATAGTTGCAAAAATATCAAAAAATAAACCAAAAAATTATTTTGATGATAAAAACTTATATGATAAAAATAAAAAAGACTTTAAATTATAAATTTAAGTCTTTTTTATTAACTCTATATCTATCTTGAGGATTTAATACTTTCTTTCTTAACCTTATTACACTTGGTGTTACTTCAACAAGTTCATCTTCTGCAATAAATTCTAAAGCTTCCTCTAATGAGAATACTTTTATTGTTGGTAATACCATTGCTTCATCAGTACTTGTAGTTCTAGTATTGCTCATTTCTTTGTTTTTGCATGGATTAACATTTAAATCATCAGATCTATTGCTTATCCCTACTATCATACCTGTATATACTTCAACAGAAGCATCTACTAATAAAGTTCCTCTATCACTTAATTTCCACAATGAATATCCCATTGTTTTACCAGTTTCCATTGATACAAGAACACCATTCTTTCTAGAATCAATGTGTCCAACAGTTGGTTTATAACTGTCAAAGCTTCTAATCATTGTTCCTTCACCTTTAGTTGAATTAACAAATGCACTTCTATAACCTAATAAACCTCTTGTAGGTATTAAAAAAGTTAATTTAGTAAACTCCATATTAGGATCAATAGATTGTACAGATCCTTTTCTTTCGTTAATTGCATTTATAATTGTTCCACAATATTCATTTGGAACAGTAATAAGAATCTTTTCAAATGGTTCACAAGTTACACCATCTATTTCTTTAAATATTACTTCTGGTTTTGATATTGACATCTCATAGCCTTCTCTTCTCATTTCTTCAATTAGAATAGATAAGTGTAATTCACCTCTACCATATATCTTATAACCATCAGAAATATTATCTAAATATTCCATCTTCATTCCAACATTTGTTTCAAGTTCTCTCTCTAATCTTTCTTTAATATGTCTTATTGTTAAAAACTTCCCACTCTTACCTGCAAAAGGAGATGAATTAACTAAGAAATTCATTGATAATGTTGGTTCTTCTATATATATTGGTTCCATTGGATCAATAAAATCTTTACTACAAATTGTATCTCCAATAGATATATCAGCCATACCAGCTAATATTACTATATCTCCATATAATGCTTCTTTTACTTCAATCTTATCTAATCCTTCATTAACAAACATCTTTGTTATTCTTGCATTTTGCACAGTCTCATCAACCTTTGCAACTGCAATTAAATCACCTGTCTTAATCTTACCTTTATATATTCTTCCAATAGCAAGTCTACCAATATAGTCATCATACGCTAAAGAAGATACTTGCATTCTAAGAGGATCATTTTCATTTCCTTCAAATATTTTTACATTCTTTTCAATTGTTTCAAATAAAGGTTTTAAATCCTTATTTGTATCATCAACATTATATCTTGCTATTCCTTCTCTTGCTATTCCATATAAGATAGGGAAATCTAATTGTTCATCAGTAGCATTTAAACTAGCAAATAAATCAAAAGTCATATTTACAACTTCATCTACTCTAGCATCCTTTTTATCAATTTTATTAATAAATAGTATTGGTTTTAATCCAAGAGCTAATGCTTTTTCAAGTACAAATCTTGTTTGAGGCATTGGTCCCTCAGCAGAATCCACAAGCAAAATAACAGTATCTACTGTTTTAATTACTCTTTCTACTTCAGAAGAAAAATCAGCATGTCCTGGAGTATCAACGATATTTATTTTAATATCTTTATATCTAACTGAACAGTTCTTAGAATAAATAGTAATACCTCTTTCTCTTTCAAGATCATTACTATCCATTACTTGTTCAATTATATCTTCATTCTCGTGGAAAATACCACTTTGTAATAGCATGGCATCTACTAAAGTAGATTTACCAGCATCAACGTGGGCAACAACTCCTATATTAATAGTTTTTTGCATAAAAACACATCCCTTATATAAAACTCAGACTTAATAATAGCACAAAGCGTTAAAAAAGCAATGATTTTTTATCATTGCTTAACTATTCCCTCCGAAATTAATGATATTTCTTTTTCAAATATTTCAATGTTCTTTTCTGTATTAACATTTCTCTTATAACTCTCTATTACATTATGTAACATAACAGATTCAATTATATCTAATATATATCCAATACCGAATTTACTTTGTATTTTTAATTTAGATATATCTGCAAGATTAATTATATCATTTAAACCATCATTGAAATTTGGAGTAAACATCTTTTGTATTTTATAATTCATATTTAAGAATATCTTTTCAAAATAATTTTTGTTTTTAGGATTATTAATCATTTCTAATATATAAGTATATAAATCAGAATATGCTTTTATAATATTACCTTCATTTTCCTTAAGATTATTTATAAGTCTTTGTTTTATATCTTTTGCATATTCATCCACTATATAATAGAAGCAATCTTCAATATCAATAAAATATTGATAGAAACTTCCTCTAGGAATATTTGCATCTACAACAATGTTCTTAACAAATGCATCCGCAAGAGAAACTCTACTAAATTCTTTCTTAGAAGCATTAACAACACTTAATCTTTTTTCTTCAGGAAGGTTAAAAAAAGTTTTCTTTGGCATAATATCCCCTCCAACCTAATTCTATTATAATTAAAGAGATTAGTCAATTGTATCAATCAACTCTCCTATAACAATAACTCTTTTAGTTGGATTACTTCTCTTACAAGTCATTAATGTTGCAATTGTTCTATCAATATTATTTAAAATAGATAAATCATTTTCATCAACTTCAAGAGTATCATAAACCAAATATTCATATATTTTATCTTTGTAGTAAATATAAAATAAATCATTTATATCAATTACATCTAATTTATTAAAATATACATTAATTCCAGCTCCAGAATGAGCACCAATAATAGTATTGCTGTGAACAATATCTGGTCTTCCATATTCTTCAAATATAACCACTCCATTAATTCTTTTTGAATTAATTGGTATAATTGATAACTTTTCTCTTAAACTAATAACAGGTATTTCAATTCTATCAACAGCAGCAATATCTAAATCTAAATAGTTTTCAATCTCATAAGTCAATTCTCTATAACCACCTATAAATGAAATAGATATAATAGCTATTAATACAATTGTTACAATTAACTTAAAAACTTTTTCAGACATATAATAGCACCAAGCATATATAAAAAGTAGTTACTATCAGCATATAAGTCAGGAAGAATATCTTGTTCAGGAATATTATCTTCTGTTTCTTGATCACCATCATTGTCTTCTTCAACAATATCATTCTCTACTTCAGATTCATCTTCATTATCTTCTTCAACAATATCATTTTCTACTTCCGATTCATCTTCATTGTCTTCTCCATCAATAATATCTTCTTCACCATTATCTACAATCTTTCTATTTATTATTTGAAAAGAAGTCTGATTATCAGTGAAATCAACAATTAATGTGAAATCATCTGCTATTACATATCCTTCTGCTACAGTCAATTGTTTTATGTTATAACTACCATAAGGTAAATCAATATATGCATATCCGTTTTCATCTGTATTAATTGTATATAAATATTGTCCTTGAAGAGTATATATTCCAAAATTATTACCAATTGCTGGTATAAGTATATCTTCTTCATAATAATTTATTATTTCTAATCTTTCTTTTAATACTTGAGATGGAATTACAACTGTTTTAACAGAATCTCCAAAAGACAAAACAACAATGTAATCTTGTATTATTGGTGTATAACCCATACTAGGATAATATTCTCTTATTGTATAAGTACCAAGTGGTAAACCATTCATTGAATATGCACCATTTTCATCTGTAATTGCAATTTCTATCAATTCTCCATATGTATTATATATTGAATATGCACCTGATTGTAAGGACGCTTCACCACTTGGTATATTTGTATTAGTATCGTAATCGATTTTTTGTATAAAAATATTCCCACCATATACAGAATAATAAAGTTTAACATCTTCATCAATAAAATTACCAAAATACATTAGCTTCTGTGATCCTTCAGAAGTATAAACTTTTGTATTACCTCTATCTTCTACTTGTCTTCTTAATGTTACAAAATTATTGCCCATTTTATAGAAAGAAAATTTCAAAGAATTAGCTTCTTTTTCAACAATATTTCCGCTATCATTATATACATAGTAATCGACTAGCACTCCATTTTCGTCATAAACAATTCTTTCTGTTCCCACTCTAGCTTCAACATATTCTTCATTAAATTTAGGAAAAAGATTATGTCTATTAACCATATTCATAATATCGTTTTTATAATCAGAAACATCTATAACATTACCAGAACTATTTGTTTCGGTAGTCCACATAACATCCATACTTAAGTATTGCCATATTAATTCTTGAGTAGCCATATATCTATATACAGAATAATCATCATTATATCCATAACCATAATAACTTATTAACTCTAAGTGTTTTTTTAGTTCAATTTGAATATTAGATATTTGAAAATCTTCTGTAGTTTGATAATTAGTAGAAATCAAAGGTACTCCTCTTTGAATACAATATAAAACATTATTTAAATCATCGTATATTCTTGTTAAAGGTACAGAATGTTGTACTCCATCTATATTATAATTTGAGAATACACCAGGAACTATTTCATAATTAACAATTCTTTCTTCTGCATTAACGTTTAAACATAAAAATAAAAAACAAACAAATATAAAAATTATCTTTTTCATATAAACCTCCTATTGATTTATACTATTTGAAAAAGATAATTCCTCTAAAAAAAGATACTTTCGTATCTTTTAAATATTTAACATTAATATACTTGGAAAGAATATTAATAATATACCAATAATAAACATTATAATTCCACCCACTAAATGAGAATATTTTGTGTACTTTGTAGAAACAGCATTTATTTTAAGAGTAAGCATAGCTGCTACAAATATAATTATATCGTCTATTAAGAAGAATAATATATAAACAAATATATAGAATACATTTTGAGTAGTATTTAAATCATTTATTGCTAATATATTAGTAAACATAAGAGGTAATCCTGCAGAACAAGCAAACTCTACTAGATTAACAGTTATTGCTAATACTATAATACCAATAATTGCAAGTGCAAATTTATTTTCTAGAGTTATACTTTTTATTCTGTCTATTATTTTCTTTCTCTTATTATCTTTTATTACTTCACAACCATCATCTTTTTTCTCTTTAAAGTACTTTAATACATTTAACGTTGCAATCACAACTGCAAATAAACCAATAGCTATTCTTATTGCATTTACTTTTGTAATAAATGATGCTAAATTCAACCAAGCAGTCATTATACCTGCATACATTAATGCAGATGTTAACAAGAAAGTTATTCCTAATACCCACATCTTTTTTCTGTTTTTCATTCCAAGTAACATTGTTATTAAGAATAATAGTACCCACATTGCACATGGATTAAATCCATCTACTATTCCCATAATAATTGATAATACAAATAAAGATATAGTCTTTAAATTTACTTGTCCAAATATTCCTACAGTAATTACATCGCTTGTTATATCTATATCTTCCATTACTATATTTTCATTAACTTCAACTGTACCTAAGTATTCACCAATTAAATCTCTATAATTGTTGTTTTCATAATAATTAACTATTTTTTTGATACTTGCATCGGTATTTTCACTTGAATATCCAATCAATACTTGATTACCTATAACTGTATAAGGCACTGATCCAGATGGTTCATTAAATATTTCTTGAACATCTAACCATATTTGTCTATTAGAAGCATTACTTAATTCAAATGTATAAACATTTACATTGCTATTTTTACTCTTATAGTCATCTAAAAAAGCCTCTTCTTTTGCACAATGACGACAATCTTCTGAATAAAACAAATATATATTAACTTCTTTTTCTTTTGCATTAATATTAGAAATAAAAAAGAAGAACAATAAAAACGCAAAAATATATTTTATATATTTCATAATATCTCCTCCAGTTGCTCTTTAATATAATCATGTGATTTTTCACCAATAATTCTCAATACTTCTTTTTCTTCTTTTTGAAATATTATTACTGGTAATACACTTCCTACATTATACTGTTTTACTTTATCTTCATCGAAATCATAATCTAATTCTATCATCTCAAAATTATATTCTTCACATATACTCTTTGTAATACCGTTCATTATTAAACATCCAGGGCACCACAAAGCACTAATTTTTATTACTTTCATAATATCACTTCCATTCGATTTTATCATAGCAGATCTTAAATGCTTTTATAAATTCCTTTACTTCATTCTTCTTTGTTTTATGTGAAAGACTTATTCTTAAAGAAGATGTTGCTCTTTCAGGATTTTTAGTAACCGTTAATACAGATGTTGATGGATCTTTACTCTTAGTACAAGCACTTCTAGTAGATATATATACTTCATATTCTTCTAATAATTTTTGAAATTTGTCTGATTCTACTCCAATAATACTAAAATTCAATATTTGAGGTATTGATTTATTAGTACTATTTATATAAATATTTTTATATCTACTTATTTCGTCTTTAACAATCTTGTTTAGACTGCTAACGTATTTCTTTTTGGTATCTAAATTATATAATGCATTACTAATTGCTTTTGACATAGATACAATTAACTCTGTTTGTGGAGTTCCACTTCTATATATAGTTACACTTCTTCCACCATGTATAAGTGGTTCTATTTCTATACCTTCTTTTTTATATAATGCTCCAATACCTTTAAAACAAAAAATCTTATGTCCAGAAAACGAAGCTAAATCTACATCTTTTAAATCAATGTTATCTTTACCAAGACATTGAGTCATATCAGTATGGAAAGTACAATTAGGATAATTATTTAATATACTTCCTATCTCTTCAATTGGTTGTCTTATACCTAATTCACTATCAACTGCATTTATAGATACAAGAATAGTATCATCTCTTAATATACTCTTAAAGTGATTGATATCTACTGTACCATCTTCAAGAAGATTAACAAATTGAACATCAAAACCCATTGATCCTAAATAACTTAAAGTAGCTATTACAGATGAATGTTCTAGTTTAGTAGTAATAATATGTTTACCTTTATTTTGATGCTTAAAAGCAATACCTTTAATTGCTAAATTATTTGATTCAGATGCTCCTGATGTAAATATTATCTCATTTGGTTTAACACAAAGTAATTTTGATATCTCATCAAGAGAATTCTCTATTAATTTATTGGATTCTAACCCAATTTTATGTGAAGAATTAGAATTTGCATAATTATTCTTACATACTTTATTAAATACCTTTAATATATCTTTATCTACTTTTGTAGTAGCTGAATAATCCAAGTAAATCATATTACACCTCATTTAAATTATAACATCTATACTTTTCTATATCAATTATTTTAACTTATAGGTATATCTAACATTTCTTACAGTAAAAATTAAAATAATGCTTTCTGCTTCCTCAAGTTGCTTATTTACTTCTAAGAATATATCATTATCTGTATACTTTGATGGAGTTAAATTACTAATACTAGAAAAATATATTTTATCATCATAAGTATAAGATAACTTGCTATATTTATTAATGAAATCAAAGAAACTAGATACATATGATATTGAAGAATCAACTGCAAAATCATAATTAATTTTTAATATCGTATTATTCAATGAAGTTAAATATAAACTCTTATTGTTTAATGTATATTCAATTCTATTACCAACTTGAATACTATTAATTTTTAAATTAGTTTCCTTTAATAATGAGAGACCATAATACATATTGTTTTCAATATTTACAATATCAATATTTTTAATTGTATTTAACTCAGTTGGTATTATATCAACATTTTTATAATTAATCGTTACTTTTGTACCACTTATAGTATTAGTATCTGCATACATGAACACCATATCATCAGTAATGTCTTCTTCTTTCACCAAAAATACAACAATATATGTTTTGGCAGCATAACTCACTATTTTTTGATCAGTATATCCAGTTCCAATATCAATAAAAGATTCATATTTTCTAGTATTAATATTATATCTAACTTTATTAGTTTCTAGTCTTATATTATCAATTAATAATGATTTAGAGGAGTTAGTTATATTTTTTGCAGTAAAATCTACTATAACAAAAGTATATCCAGTTGGAGAAACGTTCTCACCTTTATAATTCAAATTAGTAATATAAGACTTATTAACAACAATCTCAGATTTACTAAATATTAAAGTATCTCCCTCTTTATAATTAACATCAACTATATTTGTTTTAATGTATAAAAAAGCAGATAAAGATAATATTAATATAACAATACCACCAATAATAATACCTCTATTTTCTAAATAAAAATATTTAAATTCTCTAGCTCTTTTTCTAGATTTACCACTTAAATTATCAATATCAATACCACTTGTTAATTCTATTTCTTCATTATCAGTAACATCAATCTCTAATTCTACAATATCAGTACCAAAATCAAACTTCTTAATGTCAAAACCAACCGCTCTTACTAATAAAATAATACTAAATATAGTTTGTCCTAATAATGCAAGAAAGTTTAAGTCTTTAAATATTCTGACCAATTGTGGTTCTAATCCCTCAATCTGTAATATATTTAAGTAATTAGAATCAATCGAAAGAAATACAATTAATACTATATAGTAAACTAACATTACAATATATAATCTTACAGGTTTATTCTTTTGATACAACAATATAAGAATAATAATAAGCATAAGAATAGATAAACCAATTAAAATAAACATAATAGGTTTTATATATTCAGTTACTAAATCATCAACATAAAGAATCTTTCCTGTGGATTCATAATCAATATAAAACTTAAATATTTTATAAACATAATATGATAGTGCAGTATTTAACAAAAACAAAATAAAATGTATTCTTTTAAAATTCTTTATTAAAAATGCATAAGGTTTTCTTAATATCACACTATCACCTCTATTCTAATTAATTATACTATATAAAAACTCAAAAAAAAAGAGATTTACTAGTTATTAGAATCTCTCTTATTATATTTTTTCTTTTCTTCCATCATGTATTCAGAAATTTCAGTTTCGATTTCATCCAAAGCATTCCTAGATACATTTGATAATCTTATTTCTTCAGTAATAGTATCTATTATAACTCTTCCCCAAAATAAACCAGCCTTAACTTGCATATCATTAAACATATCCGGAGTTATAGCATTAAAGAAATATCCGAAGAATAATCTCTTTCTTGCTAATAATATTCTCTTATTTGTTAAAACAATTACATATGTATTAAATATCTCATATACCTTATCATTTTTTTGACCAAGAAATACATATTTAACTTCTTCTCCTGGATTTAAATGTTTAGCAATGATTCTACAATGCTGCATTATTCTAAAAGCTATAGTCAATGGGTGCTTACTCTTGAAAGTTATTGCTAATCTATATATTTTTTCAGCAATGTTTCTCTCATTCATATTATTCAGCCTCATATTCTATTGCATCTTCTACAAATTCTTTTAATGCATCTAATTCTCTATAACCAG
>CAZPCX010000013.1:0-8822 GCA_964585265.1 uncultured Muribaculaceae bacterium
ATATTATGATGATATATATTTACAAGGTTTTTCAACAAGTATGCCTGTTGAAATACAAGATAAAATGGTTCACAGCTTAAAAGGATTAGAAAAAGTAAAAATATTAAAATATGCATATGCTATAGAATATGATGCAATATATCCAACACAAGTAAAAAATAATTTAGAAACTAAAATATTAAAGAATTTATTCACGGCGGGACAAATAAATGGAACAAGCGGATACGAAGAAGCGGCTTGTCAAGGATTAATAGCAGGAATAAATGCATCTTTAAAATTAAAAAATAAAAAACCATTAATATTAAAAAGAAACGAAGCATATATTGGTGTTTTAATAGATGATTTAGTAACTAAAGGAACAAAAGAACCTTATAGATTACTAACTTCAAGAGCGGAATATAGATTACTATTAAGACACGATAACGCTGATTTAAGATTGAGAAAATATGGTTATAAAGTTGGTTTAGTAGATGAAAACACCTATAAAAATTATAAAGAAAAAGAAAAAAAAATAGAAAAACTATTATTATATATTAAAAAAGAAAAGATAAAGGAAGAAAAAAACATAACTATATATAATTATTTAAAAAGACCTGAAAATAAAATAAAAAACATTAAAAAACACTTAGATAAAAAGTATTCAGATGAGATACTTGAGCAAGTAGAAATAATTGTAAAATATGAAGGTTATATTAAAAAGACTGAAAAAGAAGCAAAAAAGATGGAAAAGTTAGAATATAAAAAGATTCCAAAAGATATTGATTACAACAAAATCAATAATATAGCTAGTGAAGCAAGACAAAAACTAAATGAAGTTAGACCCGAATCATTAGGACAAGCAATAAGAATAAGTGGTGTAAATCCTTCAGATATATCTATTTTAATGGTTTATATGAGGAGATATTATAAAGATGAATAAAGAAGAATTTCTAAAAGAAACAAAAAACATTGGAATAAATATAGATGAAAGTACATATGTAAAATTAGAAAAATATTACAATTTTCTGTTTGAATATAACAAAAAGATAAATTTAACATCAATTACCGAAAAAGAATCTGTTTTTTTGAAACACTTCTATGATAGTCTTACTTTGATAAAAGCAATAGATTTAAACAAAAATATTAAAGTATGTGATTTTGGTACAGGCGCAGGCTTTCCTGGAGTTGTGTTAAAAATAGTATTTAATAATATTGATTTAACATTAATAGAGTCTTCAAATAAGAAAATAGTATTTTTAAAAGAATTGGTTGCACATTTAAAAATAGATAATATTAAAATAATTAACGAAAGGGTAGAGAATCACAATATAGAATATGATTTAGTAACTTGTAGAGCTGTTTCTAAATTAAGTATAATATCTGAGATTTGCTCAAAAATAGTTAAAAAAGAAGGATATTTCGTAGCAATGAAGGCAGATATAAAAGAAGAAATAAAAAACATTGACGAAATAAAAAAACTTGGATTTATATTAGAAAACATTATATATTTCAAATTACCGATAGAAAATAGCGAAAGAAGTTTAATTGTTATTAAAAAAATAAAAGATGCTGAAAAAGGATATCCAAGACAATATAATAAAATAATATCAAAACCTTTATTTTAAAATCGAAAAAACATTGTGTTTTTTCTTTTTTTTTAGTATTATTATATTTGAAGAATAATAAGGAGGGGTCCTTAATGAATAAAAATGAAATATATGAAATACCTGTAGAAGAAATTTTGCCTAATAGATTTCAACCAAGACTTTCGTTTGATCAAAAGGCATTAATGGAATTAGCAGAGTCAATAAAAGTTCACGGAATAATACAACCACTAGTTGTAAGAAGACTAGGGGATAAATTTGAAATAATAGCAGGAGAAAGAAGATATAAAGCCGCTTCTTTAATAGGGCTTAGAAAAGTACCTGTTATAATTATGGATGTTGATGACAATAAGAGTGCTGAATTAGCTGTAGTTGAAAACATTCAAAGAAAAGAAATGTCTGCTTTAGAAGAAGCTAGATCTTTTAAAAAAATACTTGATAAAAGTTATTTAACACAAGAACAATTAGCAGTAAGAATGGGTAAAAGTCAATCGGCAATTGCAAATAAATTGAGACTTCTTAATTTATCTCAAGAAGTTCAAGATGCTCTTTTAAATGAAAGAATATCAGAAAGACATGCAAGAAGTTTATTACAAATTGAATCAGTAGATAAACAAAATGAAATGCTCAACGATATTGTTAAAAACAAACTTACAGTAAAACAAACGGATGATATTATCAAAGAAATATATAAAGAAGTTAAAACAGAAAAATTTAGAGAGGAACCTGTGAAGAAGTTGGATACTTTAATAGATGAAAATATTTTTGAAGATATAAATCCACAAATGGAATTAATAAATAAAATGAGTAGAGAACCAGAAAACAGAATAGATGAGCCAATAGAAACAAATATGGGAATGATTAAAGAACAAACAGAAGATATTATAAAGCCGGAACCAGAAAAAGCAAATGTAGAAGGTTTAATGCAAAGCACATTTGATAATCCTTTTGAAAATAAATCAAAAAATAGATTCCTGATGAGTTTTGAAGATGATTCAAACATAGATTTTTTTGATATTAAAGAAGATAAAAAAGATTTAAATGTTGCAAAAGAAAACATAAAAGAAAGTATAAAAGAACTAAAAGAAAAAGGTTATAAAATAGATAGTGAAGAGTTTGATTATGAAAAACAATATCAATTTATAATTAAGATTGAAAAGGAGTAAACTCCTTTTTTTGTTTATTGACTATTAAGAACCTGTAATGTATTATTTAATATAGGTGAGAATATATGAAAAAAGGATTTACTTTAGTAGAACTTTTGGCATCCATAACGCTAATAGCGGTTTTAACTATGGTTACTTTGCCATATATTTTACAAAAGATGGATGCAATGAAGGAAAAACAACTTGAAAGTCTTGTTTCAACAATACAAGAAAGCACAAAAAAATATGTTGTAGATAATAGAGAAGATTTAAGTGAATTTGAAGAAAAAGGATTTATTAATATACCTATAAGTATACTAATAGATGAAGAATATATTGAAGGAAATCTTGAAAACGCAATAACAGGAGAAAAAATTGCTGTAGATGATGTAATATATGTAACAATAGACAGTAAAAATGTAATAAAAGCAATATATGATCCAAACCAAAAAGATAATCCAAAAATAACATTAAATGGTAATAAAAATTTAAGATTGAAATTAGGTAGTACATATGTTGAACGTGGTGCCATTGCTGTTGACAAGAACGGGAATAACATAAGTGCACAAATAACAATTACAAGCAACGTTAATATGTCGGTAGAAGGCGAATATATAGTGTCTTATTCAGTACCGAATTCAATAGTGATAGAAAGATGTGTAACTGTAACAAATGATTTTATATCAAATGATATAGAAAAACCAATTCTCACATCAAACGTTTCTGGAAATTATAAAGAAACAACAATAGGAGTTAATATAACAATGCCAGTAGTAACGGCAACAGATAATGTAGATGGTGTAATTTCACCAATAACTCCAACATCTAATAACTTAAATATAAATCAAACAGGTACATATCAAATTAAATATAATTATACTGATGCTGCAGGTAATAAAGCAAATACATTAACAATTACAGTGGTAGTAAAACCATAGGAGGTTCTATGAATAACAAAGGATTCACATTATTAGAAATAATAGCAGTTACAGTTATTATTTTAATGATATCTCTAATGATAATACCTGTTATTGAAAAGTATATTGAAAAAACAAAAACAGTTTTATCAAACTCTCAAATAAGTACTATAGAAAATGCTGCATATATATATGCTTACAATTTTCAAACAGAAATACCCGAAATAAACACTACTGGAGTAGCAGTTATAACTGTACAAACTCTTATAAGTAAAGGGTTAATTCAAGCAAATGCGTTTACTATTAATGGTGAAACAATGATTCCAACAAATGCAACAGTAGTAATTGTAAAACACGAAGGAGAAATTAAAACAAAATATGATATATATTCTCAAACAAAACCAATAATATTATTAAGAAGTTTAAACGAAATAACTATCAGTAAAGGAACCACATATATAGAATATGGAGCGTTATTAGTTAAATTTAGTCCTTCAACAAGCGTCGAAGTTTTATCTGTATCAAATATAACTTCAAATGTAAATTCAGCGGTTGCAGGTAATTATGAAGTACAATATAGTTATACTGGTGCCATAACAGTAAAAAGAGCTGTAATAGTAAATGAAATAGGTAGTGGAGTAGACAACATTAAACCGGTAATAACTTTGGTAGGAAGCGCAACAGTAACTTTGAGTAAAGGGTCTACTTATACAGATGCAGGAGCAACAGCATCTGATAATAAAGATGGAGACATTACTTCAAGAATTGTTATAACTAATGAAGTAAACACAAAGCAAAAAGGAACATATTATGTAAAATATGATGTTGTAGATTTAGGTGGTAACTCAGCTATACAGGTAAAGAGAACTGTAATAATAAATTAACTAATATTTTAGTTAATTTTTTTATTAAAAAATGTATTTTTATATAAAGTTATGATATAATCTAGCATAGTAAATTTATAGGAGATATTATGAGAGAAATACAAATAAAATCAACGCTTAAAAATTCTGAAAATGAAATAACAAATGTACAAACAAAAGGGATTTATAATATTGAAGAAAATGTTATATGTTACGATGATCACGATTTAAAAGTAAGTGTTTATATAGAAAACGAAAGAATAAGAATGTTGAGAAAAAATGATGATTACAATTTAAATTTAGAATTTGAATTAAATAAAAAAATCAAGAGCAAATATGAAGTAAAATCTATAGGTTTATATATAGATTTAATAATAGAAACGCAAAAATTAAATATTAATGAAAAAAACATATCAATAAAATATGAATTATACAACGACGAGAGTATAATAGGGTCATTCGAATACGATTTAGTTTGGGAGTGATTAGTATGGATATTAAAAAAGAAATAGAAGAAATAATTAAAGATTCAGTTAAAGTAAGTGGATATAATACTGAAGAAATAATTATAGAAAAACCAAAAGATAAAAGTAATGGTGATTTTTCATGCAATATATCTATGCAATTAGCAAGAAAAGTAAATGAAAATCCAAAAGAAATAGCAGGAAAAATAATAAACAATATAAAAGAAAATAATATAATAGAGAAGATTGATATTGCTGGCCCGGGGTTTATAAATATAAGTATAAATAAAAAAGCATTATTAAAAGGAATAAATAAAATAATAAAAGAAAATGATAGTTATGGTAAAAGTGATATAGGAAAAGGCAAAAAGATAAACGTAGAATATGTTAGTGCTAATCCAACAGGAATACTTCATTTGGGAACAGCAAGAGGTGCATCATATGGTGATAATCTTTGTAGAATATTATCGTTTGCTGGTTATGATGTTACTAGAGAGTATTATATAAATGATGCGGGTAATCAAATAAAAAACTTAGGAATTTCTATTAAAACAAGATATGAAAATCTTTGTGGTATTCAATCTGAAATGCCAAAAGAAGGATATTTTGGAAAAGAAATAATTGATATAGCAAATCAAATATATAAAGAAGAGAAAGATAGTAAATTAAAAGAAAACATAGAATACTTTGAGAATATTGGTATAAATAAATTATTATCTATAATAAAATCAGATTTAGCTGATTTTAGAGTGTCTTTTGATGTATGGAGCAGTGAAAAAAAGATAAGAGAATCTGGAAAAATAGAGGAAAGTCTTAAGATTCTTAAAGATGCGGGAAACACGTTTGAAGAAGATGGAGCTACATGGTTAAAAACAACTAAGTATGGAGACGATAAAGATAGAGTAATAATTAAACAAGATGGAGAATATACTTATTTAGTACCAGATATTGCTTATCATTTAGATAAATTAAATAGAGGATATGATTTAATAATAGATGTTTTAGGTTCTGATCATCATGGGTATGTTTCAAGATTGAAAGCAGCAATTGAAGCGCTTGGTTTTGAAAAAGAAAAAATTGAAATTAAACTTCTTCAAATGGTTAAATTAATAAGAGATGGCGAAGAAGTAAAGATGAGTAAAAGAACTGGAAATGCCGTAACAATAAGAGAAGTAATGGAAGAAGTAGGAACAGATGCTGCTAGATATTTCTTTGCAATGAGATCTCTAGATACACAAATGGATTTTGATATTACTTTAGCAACTAAAAAAACAAATGATAATCCAGTATATTATGTACAATATGCACATGCTAGAATATGCTCTATATTAAAAGAAGTAGAATTAAAAGAAATTAAAGAATATAAAACAATTGATTCTATTTATGCATATGATTTATTAAATAAAATATACGATTTTAAAGATGTGGTTGAAGCATCTGCTATAAAGCAACTACCACATTTAATAACTAATTATGTATACGAGTTAGCAACTTTATTCCATACGTTTTATACAAAAGAAAAAGTATTGAATGAAGAAGATAATAATTACACATTAGAAAGACTAAATTTAATAAAATGTGTTAAAATAACAATTAAAAACGCTCTAGAATTAATAGGTGTACAATCACCAGAAAAGATGTAGGAGGAAATATGAAAAAAGAAGATGCAAAAAACTTATCTTATGTAGATGTTGCGTACAACATACTAAAAAAAGAAAAGAAAGGTAAAACAACAAAAGATTTATTCAAAGAAATATGTGAATTACTTGATTTTTCTGAAGAACAATACTTAGATTTAGTTGGAGATTTTTATACAAGTTTAAATTTAGATAAAAGATTTCTTTTATTAGATAGTAAGTGGGAATTAAAAGAAAATCATTCAGTGAAAACTGTTATAGAAGATGAAATAGATGATCTTGACGAAATAGATATAGACACTTTAGATGAAATAGATGAAGATATTGAAGAAGAAACTGAAGACTTTGACGAAGAAGACGAAGTAGCAGAAGAAGTAGATTTAACAGAAGAAGACGAAGAAAAACCAGAGTTAGAGGAACTTACAATATTAGAAGAAGACGAAATGGAATAGATAAATCCTAGAAGGAGTATCGATATGATAGATAGATTAAACGATATAGAAAAAAAATACAATTCAATTACAGAAGAACTATCAACTCAAGAAGTAATAAGAGATATAAAGAAAACAACAGAATTAAGTAAACAACAAAAAAGTTTGCAAGAAGTAGTTGAGAGTTATATTAAATATAAGAAAGTATTAAAAGATCTTGAAGAAACTAAAAATATTTTAAATGACAAAGATCTTGGTACTTTTGCAAAAGAAGAAATAGAAAATCTAGAAATCGCAAAAGAAAAGATTGAAAAAGAATTAGAATTACTATTAGTACCGAAAGATGAATCTGACGATAAAAATGTAATTATGGAAATTAGAGGAGCTGCAGGGGGAGACGAAGCAAACCTTTTTGCTGGAGATTTATTTGATATGTATACAAAATATGTTGAATCTCTTGGTTGGAGTTTAGAGACAATACACGAAATTAAAGGTATTTCAGGAGGATTTGCTCAAATAGAATTTATAATTAAGGGAAAAGGAGCTTATTCAAAATTGAAGTATGAAAGTGGAACTCACAGAGTTCAAAGAGTTCCTGAAACAGAAACACAAGGAAGAGTTCATACATCAACAGCAACGGTTATTGTATTACCTGAACAAGATGATTTAGACATGGAAATTAAAGAAACAGATATAAAAGTAGATGTATATAGATCAAGCGGAGCAGGAGGACAATCTGTTAATACTACTGATAGTGCGGTAAGAATGACACATATTCCAACAGGAATAGTAGTTACATGTCAAAATGAAAGAAGTCAAATTAAAAACAAAGAGAAAGCATTACAAGTATTAAAAAGTAAAATATATGAAGAAAGACTTAGACAAAAAGATGATGCCGAGAGTAAAGAAAGAAGAACGAAAATAGGTACAGGAGACAGATCTGAAAAGATAAGAACTTATAACTATCCTCAAAATAGGATAACAGATCATAGAATTAATTTCACCACTATGCAATTAGATAGAGTAATGTTTGGAAAAATGGACGAAATTATAGAAGAATTAATGAACGAAGATCAAAAAAGGAAATTATCTAATAATGAAAAATAAAGAATTATTTGAATATTCAAATAAAAAAGGTATAGATAATAAATTATGTTCATATTTATTAAAGCATCATATTCATGTTAAAGAAAATGATGCTTTAACTCTATTCCAGACATTAAAATTTAAAAAAGCAGTAAAGAATTTGCTTAATAAACCAATTCAATATATAATTGGTAGTGTAGACTTCTATGGATATAATTACAAAATTAATAAAAACACTTTAATACCGAGATTTGAAACCGAGCAATTAGTTGAACAAACACTTAAATATATTAAAGAAAAATATAAAAATAAGAATATTGAAGTTTTAGATCTTTGCACAGGATCTGGATGCATAGGTATAACATTAAAGCAAGAAATACCTTTTTTAAGTGTAACAATTACAGATATTAGTAGAAAAGCATTAAAAATAGCTAGAAAAAACGCAAAAGATTTGAATATAAAAGTAATTAAATCAGATTTATTAAAAGAATTAATAAAGAAAAATAAAAAATATGATGTAATTATTAGTAATCCTCCATATATATCTGAGGATGACGAAATAGATGACATTGTTAAAAATAACGAACCTAGCATAGCATTATTTGCAAAAAGTAAAGGCTTATACTATTACATTAAAATATTAAAAGACATAAAAAAAGTATTAAAAGAAGAATTCATAATTGCTTTTGAAATCGG
>CAZPCX010000013.1:8832-10336 GCA_964585265.1 uncultured Muribaculaceae bacterium
TCACAGAAATGAAACAGATTCTTTAAGAACCGAATTTAATATTCTTAGAGAAGAATTAAAGAAAACAGAAAAACAAGTTACACACTTATCGTCCAATGTAACAAGTTTAGCTAAAGCAAACAAACAGTTGAAGAACATAGAAATAATTACAAAAAAAGACTTACAAGGTAGAGATAGGATGATGTTTATATTTGAAAAAAAAGCGTAAAACTTGACAAATTCTGTAAAAAGAATATAATACACTGCATAAAAGTCATTAATTGACAAAAGGGGGATATGAAAATGAAAAACAAAGAATTACCAATGACAGTTGCAGATAATAGCAAACAAGTAGATCAAAATAATATTGATGTTAAAGACGTAAAGGAAATAACTGACTTTTCGGCAGTTGAGTATGCTCAAATTGATGATAAGAAAGAAGTTATTTTATGCATAACAAATGTTGGAGAAAATTATGAGCAATTTTCAGGAGAAGAATTACCTTTAATAAAATATAGTCCTGAAAAATATACACAAATATTAAATGAAATGAAAAAAATAAAAACAATAGAAGAAAAGAACGATAAAGAAAAGAATATAGAATATATTAGTGTTTCTTATCATGGAGATGACAAATTAAAAGTTTTTCCTACGAAGTGTAAAGAAACTTTAGAAAATATATTTTTCATCCAAACTTTAAATTATGAAAAAATGTCAGCTGAAGTAGATAAAGAAAGAAAAAGAAAAGGCGATATATTCTTAATTGGTTTTTCAATATTTGCAACAGCAGCAGCGTTAGTAGCGTTAGGTGTTCTTTCAAGAAATTCAAAATATGAAGGACAAGTAACAACCACACCAACTCCTTCAAAAGATCCAAATGAAAATGTAGAGCCAGAAATTTTACCAGTTAGTTATGAAGATAAAATTTTAACAAATGTAAAAAAATTACAAGAAGAAATAAAAGCAAAACATAATATTGTTGTTGATAAAGATGATTTATCAAATACATTTAGAGGATTAATATATGATGATCATAACTTTATAAGATATGTAGACGGAAAACCAGTTGCTTTAAATAATGAAGAAGCTAAAGATATGATTGGCAATGTTCTAAACCTTATATCAATGAACAATGATAACAACATGAATTTAGAATTACAACCCGTATACTTATCAGAGTATATCGTAAATGAACAAAGTAAAGAAATTATAAGCAAATTAGAGAAAAAAGCAAGAGGATTATCTCAAGAAAACGCTAATTCATCAATTGATAATAATTTTGAAGAATCAAAAAGAGAATTATTAAAAGAAGCATTTAAGATGATTAGTGGAAACGAATATAAAATGTTTAATTCCACTGAAAAAGTTCTTGTTTCAACAATAATTGATCAAGCACTTGCAAAATATTTTAATGGAAAAGAATATTATACAACAAATGAAAACGGAGAAGTTAAGACTTTTCCTTATGAGGAACTTGCTATATATTTTGATGAAATGAGAAAACAAGCGATTTGGGCATTTGAAA
>CAZPCX010000014.1:0-9857 GCA_964585265.1 uncultured Muribaculaceae bacterium
ATGTTATACTGGTGCAAATTATCAAGAATATTATTGTCCGAGTGGAGGCACATTGAGCGGATCAACATGTGATACTTCGTATTCAGCCACACAATCATCCACAACTACGTATAGTTGTCCATGGGGCGGAAGTTTAAGTGGAACGACATGTTCCGGATCATATGCCGCTTCATCTTCATCTACAACTCAATGGGCAAGTAGAATAAATGAGTGTACTTGTGAATATTGGGGTTGGGATTGTAGTTATGGATCTCCTTCGTTTGCATATTGTAGTGGTTCCGCAGGTTCTATTTCTTATGGAACTTGTACACCTCCTTCTACTCCTACATGCTCTTCAGCCAATAGAGGTGCAGTTAAATCATGCAATGCAAGCTGTAATAGATCATGTACAACATATAGTTGTACAAGTCCAGATGTATTAAGTGGAACAAGCTGTTTATATTCTTATGCGGCACCATCAAATACAACGTATAGTTATAGTTGTCCAAGTGGAGGAACATTGAATGGAACGACATGTGTTAGTTCATACTCAGCGTCTGGTGGAGACTATTACTGTAATACAGGAGCCCTATATGGATCAAATTGTTATGTAAATGCTGATTACCAAGGATACTATTGCCCAAGTGGAGGTACATTAAGTTCAACAACATGTTCTTTAAATCCTTCATGCACGACAGGATATACTTATTCAGCAACAACAGACAAATGCTATAAATAGCAAATATTTAAAAACACTATTTACATAAATAGTGTTTTTTTATGATATAATATTTATATGATAGTAAGTGGGTGGTAGAGTGAAGTTAGTGATATTTATTTTAACAGTGCTTATTTATTTTATACCTATTGTTACTCTTAAGATTACTGTAATAAGTGTGATATCTTATTTATGGTTTATATTTACTATTATTTATATTGTTAATGTATATAAAAATAGAGATAGAGAATATGATAATAAGTTTAAAGGATTATACTGCAAGGTAATACCTAACAATAGAAGTCCTGAGAGTCTTGGATTTTTATTAGATGGAAGTGTTAAAGAAGATCACTTGCTAGCATCTCTTAAGGATTTAATGAGGAAGAAGATTATATTAATTGGTAGATTTAAAGATAATAATGAATATGTGCTTGTTAGTAAGAAAGCTATGATACATTTTCTTTCTAAATCAGAAGCATATTTAATGAGATGGTTTTTTGAAAATATTGGTAATGGAGAATATGTTACTTTTAAACAGTTGAAGAGGGAAGGCACTAATAATAGTGGGTATTTTAATTCTTGTTATAAGGAATATATTGAATTGGTTAATTTAGAATGTGCTAGGTATAGTTTTTTTGAAAGTAAGAAAGCACTATTAGATAATATGCTTTTCTATTTTGTAATATCTTATATATTTGTTATGTATAATGCATTTGTATCACATAATTTTATGATAGCTGGTTTAATGTTTGTTGTTACATCTTTATTTGTTGTATACGTTAATAGTTTCTTTAAGAGAACTCTTGAATCGAGTAGAGAATATGATGAATGGAAAGCGTTTAAAAGATGGATAAAGGAAATACCAAATTCAATTAGTGATTATGATATTGATTCTTTGGAATTAACTATTGTATATGCAAAGTTGTTAAAGGTTGATAAATATGTTAAGAATATTGTTGTGAATAGGAAAGATACTAAGAAGAATAATTTTATTAGTTGCTATAAGTTTGGAATTCTAGATGAGTTAGATAAGATATTAAATACTGAAATAAGAAGTTCTGCAATAGCAATGGTGTTGCTTGGTAAGAATAGAGGAATATCATCATCTAGGAAGTTAAGAAATGATAAGATAATTGAAATTATATATGAAAGGGAGGATTAGTGTGATAGGTAAAATAATTAATATTAATAATAATCTTGTAGATATTAGTCTTGATCTCCCAATAGAGAGTATTAAGAGTTTAATTAATTTTCATGTTGTATTTGATAATGAAAATTTAAAAATAGTAGGTGAAGTTCATTCTATTGGAATGCAAAAAGCTAGTATTAGTTTGATTGGCGAAATTAATAATGGAGTGTTCTATTCTGGAATATCTAAGAAACCATATTTTGGAGCATCATGTAGATATATTACTGTAGAAGAGATTGCTATTATTATTGGTAGTAAGAGTGGAGAAAAGGTCGTTAATATAGGTAGAATGCCTCAATACGACGGATATAAGGTTAATGTGCCAATAAGTAGCTTCTTTAGTAATCATCTTGCTATACTAGGTAATACAGGTAGTGGTAAGTCATATGGATTAACTAGGATAATTCAAAATCTATTTGGAGATCCAAATAGTGTTCCTAAGAAATCTAATTTATTTATATTTGATGCTTATGGTGAATATCATAATGCTTTAACTTTCTTAAATAATAATCCTGATACACATTTTAAAATATATACTACTAAGGTATCTAAGTTTGAAAATGTAAATGAAGAATTATTGAGAATACCATTATGGTTATTAGATGTAGATGATTATGCATTATTATTAGGAGCAACTAGTATTACTCAATTACCTATAATAGAGAAAGCATTGAAATTAGTTAGTATATTTTGTAGAGAAGAATCTCAAGTAATTGTTTATAAGAATGATATTATAGCAAGTGCTTTATTGGAAATAATGTATAGTGGTGGAACTCCAATGCAAATAAGAGATCAAATATTTGCTGTTTTAACTAATTTTAAGACTGCGGATTTAAATTTAGAGACTAAGGTTGCAATCCCTGGTTGGATAAGAACTCTTAGACAATGTTTAATTATAGATAAAGATGGCAAGATTGCAGATATCCAATTAGTAACAGAATTCTTACAAAGTTTTGTAAAAGAAGGATTGGAATTATCTTTACCAGATGGTACTTATCCTTATACTTTAGCTCATCTAAAAGAAGCATTTGATTTTGCTTTTATATCTGAAGGATTATTAAAGAATAATAAGGTATATGAAGAAGCTAATGTATTAAGAGTAAGATTACATTCTTTAATTAATAGTGATTACAAGGATATATTTGATCATAAAGAATTTTTAAATAGAGAACAATATATAAATAAATTAGTGACAACTAAAATGAATGAAAGAGCTCAAGTTGTTAATTTTAACATAAATCACGTAGATGATCGCTTAGCAAAGACTATTGTTAAGCTGTTATCAAAGATGTTGTTTGAATATAGTGTATCTATTGAAGAGAGAGCGGCATTTCCTGTTCACTTAATACTTGAAGAAGCTCATAGATATGTTCAAAATGATGATGATATAAATATTCTTGGTTACAATATATTTGAAAGAATTGCAAGGGAAGGTAGAAAATATGGAGTTATTCTCATTCTAATGTCTCAAAGACCATCAGAAATAAGTGAAACAGCAATATCTCAATGTGCTAATTTCTTGATGTATAGAATGCAACATCCAAGGGATTTAAACTATGTTAAAGAGATGATTCCAAATATTTCTGAAGATACTATGAATAAGTTTAGATTACTACAACCAGGTACATGTATTGCATTTGGTGTTGCATTTAAAATACCAGTACTATTGAGAATGGATTTGCCAAATCCACCACCACATAGTCAAAATGCAAACATAAATAAGTATTGGTACGAATAAAGCGTTGCTTTATTCTTTTTCTGTTGTAAACCTATTGGAAGTATAGTAATATATATTATGTTGTGAGGTGAAATTATGGGAAGAGCTTATGAAGTTAGAAAAGCAGATATATTAAAGACTGGAGCAGCTAAAGCAAAAATATATACTATGTATGCAAAGGAAATATATGCAGCTGCTAAGAAATCAAGTGATCCAGAATCTAATGCTACACTAAAGAGATTGATTGAAAAAGCTAAGAAGGATCAAGTACCAAATGATATAATAAAAAGAGCTATAGACAAGGTTAATAGTGGTATAGATGAGTCTTATGAAAAATTAAGATATGAGGGATTTGGACCTGGTAATTCAACTGTAATTATTGATGCTTTAACTGATAATGTTAATAGGACTGTTAGTATGATTAGAGGAGTATTCTCTAAAGCACATTGTAAGTTAGGATCATCTGGAGCAGTATCGTATATGTATGAAGATTGTTGTGTATTAAGTTTTAAGGGATTAAACGAAGAACAAACTTTAGAAGCATTATTGATGGAAGAAGTAAATGCAGATATTGAATTAGAAGATGATAGTGTTGTACTATATGGAAGTCCTCAAGATTTATTTAAGATTAAGAGTGCAATACTTTCTTATAATAAAGATATAGTATTTGATACTGATGAATTAACTACTATCCCTAAGGAAAGAATTGATCTAGCTGGTGATGATTTGGAACAATTTATGAGGTTAATAAAAATGCTAGAAGATATAGAAGATGTACAAAATGTATACCATAATGTAAATTTACAATAAGTGATTTATTCACTTATTTTTTTTTGTTACTAAATATGGTTGCTAATATCTTAAAAAAAAGTTAAAATATAAGCATAAGATGGTGATGTTATGAAAAGTGTTTCAATTTTACCAGTTGATTCTTATGTAGTTGTAAATAAATCAATTTTAAATGAAAACGATAGAAGAATATTAACTATGCTTTATCAACCAATTATAGGTAGTATTTCTATTAATTTATACTTTTCTTTATGGGCTGATTTAAATAAACAAGAGATAATGGGAAGAGAATATACACACCATCATTTAATGACTGTTACTAAATTAAATTTAGATGAAATAGTAATTGCTAGAAAGAAGCTAGAAGCTATTGGATTATTAAGGACTTACTATAAATATGGAGATGTAAATAATTATGTTTATGAAATATATTCTCCAATAAGTGCCAGTGAGTTTTTATCTAATCCAATTTTATCTGTTTCTCTTTTCTCGTTTATTGGAGATAAAGAATATGAATATATCGTTAGTTATTTTAAAATGCCTAAAATTAATTTAAGTAGTTTTGAAAATATAAGTGCAAAATTTAGTGATATATATAGTTTAGATTTAAAGAAGATAGATGATGTTACTCAAAAGAATATTAAAACAAAAGAGAAACTAGATTTAATAATTGATGAATCTGTTGATTTTGATTTTATAATTAGATCTACAAAAGGATTATTAAATGAAAAAACTTTAACAAATAATATGAAGAAATTAATAAATAATTTAAGTTATTTATATAATTTTGATGAGATAACTATTTCAAATATTATTAAAAATTCTTTAAATGATAAAGGTATGATTAGTGATATTGAATTAAAGAAGAATTGTAAAAATTATTATTCATTTGAAAATAAAGGTAGTTTGCCTAATCTAGTTTATAAGAAGAGAAATTCAGTAGCAGTTGATACTGATAATAAGAGTTTAAGAGAGAAGTTAATACAATGTTTTGATAGTAAGACTCCTTATGAATTTCTTAAATCAAAATATAAAGGTGCTAAACCAACTAATAAAGATGTAACTTTATTAGAAACACTATTGACTGATCAAGAGCTAAATCCTGGTGTTATAAATGTATTAATTGATTATGTTATTAGAGTTAATGATAGTAAGTTAAATAAGAATTTAGTTGAATCAATTGCTAGTCAATGGAAGATGCTTGGTATTGAAACTGTATCTGATGCAATGAAACAAGCAGAGATTGAATATAAGAAACATAAACGTTATAAAGAGTTTAAGACTGAAAAAGAATTGAAGGTTTCTCCTGAAGTTAAATTACCTCATTGGTATGGTAAAGATATTAAAAAAGAGGATATGACTATTGAAGAAGAACAAGAATTAAAAAACATGTTAAGAGAATTTAAGTAGGTGTTATATGAAAAAATTAAATAATATGAAGTTATTCAATAAAAAGAATGATTTTAGTTTAGAGAGTGAATATTTAAATGCATTAAAAGATGATGATTTTAAGTCTTTAGTTAGTACTATTGATTTATCTAATGATGATTTAATGAAATATACATCAAGATTACAAATGTGTAGTAAAGAAAACAGTAATTGTTCTAAATGCATATCATTAGATAAATGTATAAACGAAATAAAAGGATTCTGTTTAACTCCTTCAAAACAAAAAGATAAATTATCTTTCAGTTATGTTGCGTGTAAGTATATGAAAGAAGATATAGAAGAACATAATAAGAATACTTATTTAAATGATGTTCCTGAAGAAATAGCGACTGCTAAGATGAAAGATATAGTTGTTAGTGATAAGAATAGAAAAGAAGTTATTGTGTGGTTGCAAAAATTTTTAAAAGAATACGATGTTAAAGGTAAAAATAAAGGTTTATACTTGCATGGTAGTTTTGGATGTGGAAAGACATACTTAATAGCAGCGGCTATAAATGAATTGTCTAAGAAGAATGTTAGAGGTGTTATATTATATTGGCCAGAGTTTTTAAGAGACTTAAAAGCTTCTTTTGATACATATTTTAGTGAAAAATTTGAAGTTGCAAAGAGAGCTAAAGTATTGTTAATTGATGATATAGGAGCAGAGAATATGACATCATGGGCAAGAGATGAAATATTAGCACCAATTCTACAATATAGAATGGATTCTAATTTAACAACTTTCTTTACTTCTAATCTAAGTTTAAATGATTTAGAAGCACATTTAAGTGTATCTAAAGGTAAAGTAGATTTATTAAAAGCTAAAAGAATTATAGAAAGAATTGATAAATTAAGTGATGTTATTGAAATGAATTCTGTTAATCTTAGAAAATAATATTGAAAGGAGAACACGATGACTTCAAAAATATTACATGAAAACAGTTTCAAAAAAGATGAAATTGAAGGGGATATTAAAGAGATTAAAGAAAGATTGCAATTAGTAGAAGATTCTAATCTTGCAAATGTAGTATTTAATGGTGTTGAGAAAGAATTAAAGAGAATAAAAAAGAGTGGACAAGCAGATGATTACATTCTTGATTTATTAGATTGTATATTTGATGTCATTCTGGAAAGAACTTGTATTGATTATGAAACAATATTCGTTAAGATAAATGGATGTATTCAAAAAATAAGAAGTATTAATTATTCAAATTCAGAATCTAATTTAGAGTTTGATCGATTAAGGACTTTAATGAAAAGAACAGAAAAAAAGTTGAAAGATATATCTTCATTTTTAAAACCCAGACACGAAATAATGGCAACTGATAGAGATTATGTATTATTAAATGAATTGGTTTTTAAAATTAAAGATGTAGGTTTATTCAATGATGTAGTACACGAGATACCTTCTGTATTACTAGCTAGAAATGATTGTGGTAAATATTTTTACGAAAACTTAGTAAAAGAATATATTAATTTAGTAGAGTGTGGAGATCAAAAGAATATGATTGAAATACTTTATTATGAAATAATAATAGATAGTTTTCTTAGAAAACATAAAAAGAATTTTGCTAAAATAAATTCAAAATTAATAAATGATATTGGTAAATCAATTGAGAATGTTAAAAGATTTAAAGATAATAGAAAGAACAAAGAAAAAAGAATATTCTTTTTAGAAGAATTAAGAACTAAACTTAAAGTTACTGATTTAAATTTAAATGAGAAAATAAAAATACTAAATAAGAAATATGAAAAAGATAATCCTTTCAATGGACAAATAATTTTTGATAATAGTATAAGTAGAGTTGATTTAACTAACTTGTATTCTATTACTATTGACCCAGCTGGTTCACAAGCTTTAGATCAAGCAATGTCATTAAAAAAATTAGATAATGGAAATAGTATGCTATATGTTCATCTTGCAGATCCAAATAGTTTTATTAAAGAAGGTTCCGAGATAGATATAGAAGCACGTAAAAGAGCATATACTATATATGTACCTCGTTGCTCTGCATTGACAATGTTAACAGAGGAATTATGCTATGATAAATGTTCTTTGTTATGTAATGGTAATAAGGTAGCTGTAACACATAGTATAGAATTAGATTCTAGTTATAATGTTGTCTCATACAATAGATTTAATAGCGTTATTAGAGTAGATGATAATTTTTCTTTTGATTATATTGATAAAGTATTATCTTATAATAAGAGTACAAATTTATACTCGTTTTTAAAACAATTAGAAGATATTAGTAAAGAATTTGAAAAGCAATATAAGAGGAATAGATTGAAATCAAATTTAAATAAAGTAATTGAACATATTGATAATAGCATTGACATTAATGATCTAGAGAAATATCAAACAAATAGTCAAAAGATTATTTCAAACATTCTATTAAAGGTTTGTGAATTAGAAGCTACTGATGCACATGAAAAAGGAGTACCTTTTATATTTAGAGTACAAGATAAAATTGATTATAAAAAAGCAATAGTTGAAGTAGATGATTTAAGTAAATTATTAATTGATAGAAATATTCCTGATTATGAAGTTAAGAAAATGCTTAAAAAGACAGTGTTTTCAAAATTAAATTCAGCATATTATTCTGATAAAAATATTGGTCATGATGCTCTTGGTGTTGAATGTCATGCAAAAATAACTTGTCCAATGGGTAATTATTCAGCAATGGTGAATCAAAGAATATCTAAAGTCATATTGATGAATGATAAAGTTGAAGACAGTGTAGTTTATCATTATGAGGATATTGTTAAAGATGTTTCTAAAGAATTAAATACAAAGAAAGAAATTAATGATAATTATGTTAGTGAATTTGTAAAATTAAAGATTAGGCATTGACTATTTAAATTAAAACAAATATAATTGTAGTATAAATGCAGTGATAAAGGACAATATTATTAATTAAGATTTATAGAGAATTAGTGTTTGGTGTAAACTAATATCAAAATTAATAATTACTACCTTTTAGCAGGAATTATATTCCCGGATAAAACCGTTATTAAATCAAGTTAAATAGAGGATGGTACCGTGCTTTGCACTCCTTAAACCATCTTTTTTTTATAATAGGAGGTATTTATGTTAGATGTTAAAGAGGACGAGAAACTTAATGTATTGAATCACAGTTGTGCTCATTTATTGGCACATGCTATTAAGAAGTTGTATCCTAAAGCAATGTTTTGGGTAGGACCTGTAATAAGTGATGGTTTTTATTATGACATGGATTTAGGAGAAGAAGTAATTACAGATGATGATCTTGTAAAGATTGAAAATGTAATGAGAGAAATAGCAAATAAGAGTTTAAATATTGAGAAAATTAATTTAAATAAAGAAGAAGCATTATCTATGTTTAAAGATGATGCTTATAAGATTGATTTAATAAACGGTATGGAAGATAGTATAACTGCATATAAACAAGAAGATTTTATTGATTTATGTAGAGGACCTCACGTTGATAATACTAGTTTATTAAAGCACTTTAAATTATTAAAAATAAGTGGAGCTTATTATAAAGGTGATTCTAATAATAAGATGTTACAAAGAGTGTATGGAATATGTTTCGAATCTAAAGAATCTTTAGATAAGTATTTAGAATTATTAGAAGAAGCTAAGAAAAGAGATCATAAGAAATTGGGAAGAGAATTAGGATTATTTATGTTTAGTGATTATGGTCCTGGATTTCCTTTCTGGTTACCTAAAGGTATGATTTTAAGAAATATTCTTGAAAATTATTGGTACAGTGAACATACAAAAGAAGGATATAAATTTATTAAGACTCCAATAATGCTTAGTAAAGATTTATGGGAAGTATCTGGTCATTGGACTAATTACAAAGAAAATATGTATACATCAACTATTGATGATAAAGAATATGCTATTAAACCAATGAATTGTCCGGGTGGAATGTTAGTATTTAAAAATTCTTTGCATTCATATAAAGATTTACCTGAAAGAGTTGGAGAGTTAGGATTAGTACATAGACATGAAGCTAGTGGAGCTTTAAATGGTTTATTTAGAGTTCGTA
>CAZPCX010000015.1:0-8942 GCA_964585265.1 uncultured Muribaculaceae bacterium
ATTTCATCCATTATTTTAATATTACTCATAATATCACCATATAAATTATATCATACTAATAAAAAAACTAATAATCTAAATCTATATTATTAGCTTTATATTTAATTATATTTATACTCTTTTCATTAAATGATTCTTGATCACCAGTTGTGTATATTTCAATACCAAACTCAATACCAAATAGATTATTAATATTTAAAAATTCATATACACTTTTTGATACACTATGACTGCTCGATATTACATCTATATTTAATATATTTCTAATGTTATTTATTATTAATGGATAATGTGTACAACCTAAAATTATACTCTTTACTTTTCCTATATACGGTTTAAAATAATCATTTAAAATAATATCTACATCTTTACAATTGTTTTCAATTGATGGAACCAATAATGGTGTCCCTAGATTATAGACATCAATTGTATTATCTATTTTTTTAATTCTATTTCCATATGCATTTGATTCTATTGTCTTATTTGTTGCAATTATAAGAGTATTGTCTATTTTTCTAGAAATAAAATCTTCAACAGTTGAATCAATTACACCTATTAAAGGTATTTTGGTTTCTTTTTTTAATATATCAATTATATTAGAACTAACTGTATTACAAGCTACAACTATTAATTTTACTTCTCTTCTTTCAAAATATTTTATTATCTTTTTTGCATAAGAAAACAATTCATCAATTGTCTTATCACCATAAGGACAATTTTTATTATCTCCAATATAAATATATTTTTCATTTGGAAGCATTTTAATTAATTCATTTAATACTGTTAATCCACCAATACCTGAATCAAATATTCCTATTGCTTTATCTATATACATAATATCACCCACTAAATTATATCATAAAAAAAGATATTCTTTCGAATATCAATTCTTATCTTCTATACAATATTTAAATATTGCATTATTCATTCCTAGAGACTTATCTACTATCGGTTGTTCAAATGTTAAATCTCCATTATATTTAATTTCATATACATAGTTAGTAGGTGTTATGAAATACTCTATACCTTCATCATCAGTATGAACTGTTATCATTGGGTTTTCTTTTAATGCATCAGTATCGCAAAGATCAATTTTAGTTCCATCAACAGTTGTATAAGTAGAACCTTCTAATGCAGTAGTATAAACATACAAACTACCATCTTCTACATAATAATTATCTTCATGATCATTTACAATAAATAGAGACATCAATTCTGAACCACCTATATGTTGATTTGTTCCAAAAGAATTGTAATAAAATATCTTCTCTCCATCACTCTTATAAGCTGCTATAAATCTACAATTATCTTCTTCACAGCTATCACCATAAACCATTATTACATTCTCTAATAAGAATATCTTCCTAATTCTAGCTATTTCTTCTTCTATATTCTTTTCAGAAATAGTCAGTAAATGATTATAAGAACTTCCATCTTTTTCTTTAGATATTGAAATTGGAATATCTTCATTCTTAATATTTACTCCTTTAATAGCAACGCTTTCATACTCTAAAGTGAAATCACAATCATCATTGTACTCACACAAATCTACTTCATTAGTTTCTGATATATTAACAACTAGCTCTTCTTTAGAACATCCTGCAGTAGTTATTAAGATTAAACATAGTAACAATATTTTTTTCATATTTCCTCCTATTATTCTTTATGGATTTAATCTAGTAGGTCCTCTATATATAAAGGTTGCCTCTCTTATATTATCTATACCAAACATCTGCATTAATAATCTTGCAGATCCTATAGCAAACCCTCCATGTGGAGGACAACCGTACTTAAAGAAATCTAAATAGAATTGAAGAGATTTTACATCTATTCCTTTACCTTTTATTTGAGATTCTAATATATCTACTCTATGTTCTCTTTGTGCTCCAGTAGTTATTTCAATACCTCTATATATTAAATCAAAACTATTAGTCAAACCATTTTCATCTAACATATGATAGAAAGGTCTACAACTATATGGATATTTAGTTACAAATACAAAATCAGAATTAAACTCTTCTTTAGCATATTTCCATATTAGTTCTTCTTCTTTTCTTTCAAAATCATTTTTATTAACTGCTTCATAATTATATTTATCTTTAATAATCTTTTTAGCATCATTAAAAGTTATTCTGGGAAACTTAGAATCGAAATTAGATAACTCTATATTAAATAACCTCTTAATATCTTCTCCATACTTCTCTTTTATCTTAGTCAATGTATGCTTTAATAATGCTTCTTCATGATCCATAACATCTTCAAATGAATCAATCCACGCTAACTCAACATCAATCATATTAATTTCAGTAGCATGATAACTAGTATGTGAATTCTCAGCTCTAAAAGCAGGTCCTATTTCAAATACTTTATCAAAACCACTTGCTAATGCCATTTGTTTATAAAATTGAGGAGATTGAGATAAACAAGCAGGAGTTCCAAAATAATCTAACTTAAACATTTCAGATCCACTCTCTGCACTAGCGCCACTAATCTTTGGACTATGTATTTCCATAAAATTATTAGTAATCCAAAATTCTCTCATTGAATGTTCCATTAATGTTTGAACTTTAAATAATAAATTATTATCTTCTCTTCTTAAATCTAGAAATCTATAATCTAATCTTGTTTCTCTTAATGCTGCATCTTTATTCTTAATATCTAATGGTAATTCTGGTAATGATTTACTAGTAACTTCTATACTAGTTGGTATTATTTCCATACCATTTAATTTTACATTATCATTCTTTAGTAACTTACCATTAACTTTAATAGTACTTTCTAAAGTTAAAGATGAAACAATATTATTTAATTCTTTATTAGTATCATTCTTTTCAACAGTCATTTGTATTTTACCAGTACTATCTCTTAATATCACAAATTGTACATATTGTAAATCTCTAATATTATCTATAAAACCAGAAAATATAATATCACTATCAATATACTTATTTATATCTTTAATAAATATTTTCATATTCTCTCCTATCTAAGATTAAGGAAATCAGAAATATCAAATATATCCATCTCTGTTTCTTCTTTTGTATCATTATCTTTAACCTTTACTTTACCACTCTTTAATTCATCATCACCAATTACTACAAAGTATCTTGGATTTAATCTTTCAATTGATTTAAATTGATTAGTTAATTTTCTTTCTTGATAATCAGTTTCAATTACATATCCATTTAATCTTAATGAATTAATAATTGAAAATACTTCTTCAGGTTCCTTAGATAAATTAGCAACATATAAATCTATTCTATCATTTTTAAATATATTTATTTCTTCATTATTAATAGCTAAAATTAATCTCTCTAATCCCATTCCAAAACCCATTCCTGGTGTATCTGGACCATCTAAAGTCTCAACAAGATTATTATATCTTCCACCACCACATAATGTATTTTGTGATCCAAATCCTTCTATATCAGCTTGTATTTCAAATACAGTATGAGAATAATAATCTAAACCTCTAACTATATTAGTATCAACTACATACTCTATTTCTAGAGCATCTAAATAGTCTTTTACTTTATTAAATCTATCAATACTATCTTTATTTAAATAATCAATTGTTTTAGGAGCAGATTTCATTAGTTCATGTTCACAATCTACTTTACAATCTAATATTCTTAAAGGATTCTTATTAATTCTATTTTGACAATCTTCACATAATTCATTTATTCTAGGTGAAAAATGTTCTACTAACTTCTTACTGTATTCTTTTCTAGATTCTTTATCACCTAAAGAATTAATTTTAACAACTATATTCTTTAAACCAATAATACTTAAAGTATTAACTGCTAAACTAATTATTTCTGCATCTATCATTGGATTATCATTTCCAAGTACTTCTACTCCAAATTGAGTATGTTCTCTTAATCTTCCAGATTGAGGTCTCTCATATCTGAATGCAGATGAAAAGTAATACAATTTAACTGGTTGTTCTGGATTTGCATACATTTTATTTTCAATAAAACTTCTAATTACTCCAGCTGTACCTTCTGGTCTTAAAGTAATTTCTCTATCAGATCTATCTTTAAAATCATAAGTTTCTTTAGTAACTATATCAGTAGTATCTCCAACACCTCTATGAAATAACTCTGTATGTTCATATGTAGGTGTCTTAATAAATTGATAATTGTATTTATCACATAAATCACTCATTAAGTTTTGAAGAAAAATATATTGTTTTCCTTCATTACCAAATATATCTTTAGTTCCTTTTGGTTTTTGTATCATAATAACCCTCCTAGAAACGAGTTTAATCTGTATTATTATCACAATAATTATAACATGTTTTTATTTTATTTACATTATTTTATTATTCTTTCTACTTCATATACATTAGATATTTTCCTAACATTAGTTATAAATTTTTCTAATGTATCTTTATCTTCTACTAATATTATTAAATCATATGTTACAGACTCTCCATTATTAATAGTATTAATATTTTGAATAGTAATATTAGAAGTTGATGCTTTTCCAATTAAATCTAATAAGAAGTTATCTTTCTTATTAACTCTAACAATTAAGTTTGTAGAGTACTTATTACCACTATTTTCGTTCCACTCTACATCTATTATTCTTTCATCAACATCCGTTACATTATGACAAATATTTCTATGGACTGTTATTCCGTTTCCTTTTGTTATATATCCAATGATATCATCGCCTTTTATTGGTTTGCAACAACTAGCAAGTGTAACTTTAATTTCATCTAAATTACTAACTATTATGTCATTCTTACTCTTATGTTTAATTACATTACCAGATGTTACTCTTTCTAATATTTTTTCTTCTTTTGTTTTTTCTTCTTTATAAATTAAATTTATAATATACGTTGGAGTATATTTGTTATTACCAATTGAAAAATATATATCTTCTATATTTTCTTCTGATAGTGCAATTATTAATTGTTTTGTATTTTCTTCTGTATAGAAATCATTAAATGCTATTTTTTGTTTTCTTAATTCTTTTTCTAATAGTTCTTGTCCTTTTTTAATTGTTTCTTTCTTATCTATTTTAGTATAGAATGACTTGATTCTATCTCTAGCTTGAGATGTTCTAACTATGTTTATCCATTCTTTACTAGGACCTTTTGAACTTTTGTTTATGTTTACTTTTACAACGTCTCCATCTTTTAATTCATAATCTAGTGCTACTATTGAATCGTTTACAATAGCACCAACCATTTTATCTCCAATTTCTGTATGAACTCTATAAGCAAAATCTATTGGTGTTGATCCTTTAGGTAATTGTATTACATCTCCTTTTGGAGTATATACATATATATCGTTATCATCTAATTCTGATTTTATTGTTTCCATTATATCTTCGTTAGTTAGTTTTTCATTTTTTTCTATTACTGATCTGAAAAATTGTAGTTTTTGCTCACAAAAGTTTTTTGTTGCTTCTCCTACATCTATTTTTTCTTTATATGCCCAGTGTGATGCTACTCCATATTCTGCAATTTGATCCATCATATGTGTTCTTATTTGAACTTCAAATAGCTGACCATCTACACCAAATATAGTAGTATGTAATGATTGATACATATTCTCTTTTGGCATTGCTATATAGTCTTTAAATCTCTTAGATAGAGGTTTAAATTTAGAGTGTATTAACCCTAATGCTAAATAACATTCTGATTCTGTCTCAACATACACTCTAAGAGCTAATATATCGTATATTTCATTGAATCTCTTACCATTCTCCATCTTACTATATATACTGTATATTGACTTACTACGGCCTTTAATTTCGTTCTTAATGCTATTATCATTTAATATATTAGAAATCTTGTTCTTCATTTCAATTATAGAATTGTCTCTTTCTACTTTTGTATTGTTTAAATTTTTTACAATATCATAAAATATATCCGGTTTTAAATATCTTAAACACAAATCTTCTAGTTCACTCTTTATATAATGTATACCCAAATGATTAGCAATAGGAGCCATTATCTCTAATGTTTCCTTTGCTTTTTGTTTTTGTTGATCTTCAGGCAAAGAATATAAAGTTCTCATAGTGTGTAATCTATCTGCTAATTTTAATATAATTATTCTCGCATCTTCACAAATACCTACTAATATCTTTTTATAGTAATTTATTAAGTAATCAGAATTAGTAGATAATGGTATTTTAGATATTTTCCTATTATCTATAATTATTTTTGTTATTTCTGCACCAAAAAAAGATTCTGTTTCATCATCGCAATTAGTAGCATGCAATAATGCTGCAGAAAGAGTTATATAATCAGCTTTAATTCTAGTTAAAATATTAGCTACATTTAGAGGATGAACTATATAGTCATCTCCATTTGTATTTTTTTGTCCTTCGTGATATTTATATGCAAAATCATATGCTTTCTGAATAATCTCAATTTGAGATTTATCTTCTATATACTTACTTGCATTTTCAATAACATCATTAATTTTTATTACATCCTGTTGTTCGCTCATTGTATCACTTCCTATTGTTCATCTAAATTGACTTTTCTCTCTATTAAAGATATTTGTTTCTTAATATATATATCTAATTCATCAATACCACATTCTAATATATCATTTACCATTTCTGATAAAGTTAAATTATTACTTGATTTCCATTTAGATTCTTTCAAGCAATTCCATATATCTTCTTCTTGTATATAAGTTCTTCCAAGTTTATATACTTCTCTTTTCTTAGTAGATAATGCTGGATGAACTTTATTATACAAATCTAGTAAAGAACTGAATTCATTTTCCATAATACCACCTACTACAATTATATATTAAAACTAATAAAATTCCAACTAATAAAAAAAGATGATAAATCATCTTTTTAAGCAACTCTATTGAATAGTGTTTTAACCTTCATTTTAGGTCTATTAACATCTTTAACTACTAAAGTTTTTCCATCTTGTGTTTCGTTTATAGTAGCCTTATATATGTTTTCTGAATACTTGTTAACAGAACTTAAGAATGCTCTTAGTTCTTTCAATCCAGTTGATAACCTCTTTTGATTGTTAACTTTAGATAAACAAGATATTATTGATTCATTTATAAATCTATATTCTTTCTTTAATTCATATGATGCCATATTATAGAATAAATAATTTTCTCTTACTTTTCTAACCATAACATCAAAATCTCTTCTATCTTGTTCACTAATAAACTCAATTAATTCATTATTCAGGTCACTTTTACTCATAATATCCTCTCAATTATTTTTTAATTAATACTTTTCCTAGTTTTTCTCTACAAAAATCATCTGCAGGTACTTCAAACTTACGATCACAATTTGCACAAAAATCATTTATGAATCTTAAAGCGCTTTCTTTACTATAAACATTTTTTTCTGGTAATCTAAACTTTTCAAGCTTTTCCGTTGATATTATAAACGCATAATATCCATTCAACTCATTAGTTAACGGTTCTTTATCTCTTCTAAGAACAAAACAATCTTTTCCATCATTGAATTTGTAAAAAAATTGTTCTTGATTTTTTAATATTTTCTCACAAATATATGATGCATTCTTATCGTATTTAGATACAATTAAATCTTCATCGTTGTCTTCTTTACCATAATTAATCATGCAAAAATTAAAATCAAAATTATCATTAACATGAATTGATAAATACTTTTTACAATCTTTGCTGTTTTCAACTTGTAACTCCATTCCTATCTCTTTATTTTCTTTGTTTATTTCATTGTCATAAATAATGTATGAATTCATTGCCATGTTTTATTTCCTCTTTCCTCTTTTTTTTAGTAAACATATATACTACTCAATAATTGAAATTTGTCAACTATTTTTGCATAAATATAGCTTTTTCTTCATTGTTTAACTTCTCTATTGAGTATCTAAGCATAGTTCTTGGCATTTTTTTAAAATATTTTACTAAAAATTTAACTAAAGTTGTTTTATCTCTCTTTCCAACCTCCCTTAGCATCCATCCTAGAGCTTTATGTATTAAATCTCTTTTATCATCAATGAGTATTTCACTCATCTTTATAATATCTTTGTAATCCTTATTTTTAATAAAATAGAAAGTTGCTAGAATAGCAATTCTAGTATTCCATAAATCATGAGTTTTAATCATATCATATAATATTCTTTTATCCAAATTATTGTTATATATGTATGATCCTACTATATTTGGTGAAGATAAATCAACAAGATCCCAATTATTTATATATCTTGTATTACTTAAATATATATCAAATATAGTTTTCTTATTATTTTCTTTTTCATATTTTAATATAAATATAAATAGAGATAACAATCTTATTTCATGATATTTATTTTTTAATAGTTTCTCACATTCATCAATATTAATCTTATCAAAATACTTCTTAGATATTTTCCTAAGTTCTGGTACTCTTATTCCTAAAAATAAATCACCTTCACCATATTGACCTTTACCTGTTTTAAAAAACCTTTGAAGTATTGCAATGCTCTCATCATTCTTCATACTAATAATTTCATCTAATAATTCTTTATACATATAATCACTTATTCAAGAAAGGTTCTAGTTCGTTACCAGCACCTAAATAGATTATACTTAAACAAATTGCCACTCCGAATATTACTAGTAAGAGAATAATAAAGAAAGCTGTTTTCTTTGTCATAGATGGTTTTTCTTCTTTAATATGATATCCACAACTAGGACAAAAGTCTTTACAATCAATCATTTCTTGACCACATTTAGGACATTTCATAATATCACCTCTATTTATATTTTTTAGTAAATTCATCTTTAAAATCTAAAAATCTAGATTCTTTAATACTTAATCTTATGTCTTCCATTAATCTTGTAAGAAATCTTATATTATGAATAGACAATAATCTTCCTCCAAGAGTTTCTTTAGCTAATATTAAATGTCTTATATATGCTTTTGAAAAATTCTTACAAGCATAACAATCACAATCTTCTTCTAAAGGTGAGAAATCT
>CAZPCX010000015.1:8952-9252 GCA_964585265.1 uncultured Muribaculaceae bacterium
TTACCATTTCTAGTTAAAGCATTACCATGTCTTGCAATCCTAGTAGGTAAAACACAATCAAATATATCTATTCCTCTTTCTACTGCTTCTAATATATCAATTGGATCTCCAACACCCATTAAATATCTAGTCTTGTCATCTGGTAAATAAGGTATTGCATAATCAATCATCTTATACATAGTTTTCTTAGATTCTCCAACAGAAGTACCTCCAATAGAATATCCATCAAAAGACATTTCTACAGTTTTAATAGCACTATATTTTCTTAAATCTTCATATTCTCCACCTTGTACTATTCCA
>CAZPCX010000016.1:0-1363 GCA_964585265.1 uncultured Muribaculaceae bacterium
ATTGCTTCTACAATTAAATCTAATCCTTCTTTATTTGATGATAGATTTGGAGCAAAACCACCTTCATCTCCAACACCTGTATTATATCCTTTTGTTTTTAATATTTTCTTTAATGTATGAAATACTTCTGCACCTATTCTTAGTTTCTCTTTGAAAGAGTTTGCATTAGGCACAATCATATATTCTTGAAAATCAATATTGTTATCAGCATGAGAACCACCATTGATTATATTCATCATTGGTGTTGGTAAATCTAATCCATTGCCTATATATTTATATAAAGGAATATGTTTTGAATTTGCTGCTGCTTTTAAACACGCTAAAGATACACCTAATATTGCATTAGCGCCAAGACTGCTCTTATTCTTTGTACCATCTAATTGAATCATAATATTATCTATTTGTTCTTGATCTGTTACTTCTAATCCAATTAATTTTTGTTTTATTATATTATTTACATTTGAAACAGCTTTTAAAACACCTTTACCCATGTATCTATTGTCATTGTCTCTTAATTCATGAGCTTCGTTTATACCAGTGGATGCTCCACTTGGAACACTTGCTCTTCCAAAACTTTTATCATCACAATAAACATCAACTTCAACAGTTGGATTTCCTCTAGAATCAAGTATTTCTCTTGCAATAATATTAACTATTTTTGACATATTTCCTCCTATAAATTATTAATGTATTCTTTGTACATTTCGCCTCTTTGTTCAAAATCTTTAAATTGATCCCAAGATGCACAAGCCGGACTTAATAAAATTATATCATTCTCATTTGATTTAACATATGCTTCCTTAGTTGCTTCTTCCAAATTGTTCACAACTATACATTCTTTATTTATTTGTTTGCAAAATTCATTTATTCTTTCCTTTGTTTCACCATAAGCAATTACTAATCTAACATTATTCATATGTTCTTTTAGATCTTCAAATGAATGTTTTCTATCCAAACCGCCTAATAAAAGAATAACTGGCGTATTAAATGATTTTAATGCTGTTATTGTTGCTACAACATTTGTTGACTTGGAATCATTATAAAATTCCCTGCTATTTACTTTTTTTACAAATTCATTTCTATGTTCTACACCATTAAAGTTAATTAACGCTTTATTTATTATCTCGTTGTCAATATTTAGTATTTTTGCAACAATTATTGCTGCCATTATATTTTCATGATTGTGTGTCCCTTTTACTTTTAATTCGCTTATGTCTACTATCTTTTCATCTTTGTAAAAGATACCATTTTCTTTAATGTAACACTGTGTCATATTTTCTTTTGTGCTAGAAAAATATTGTTTTTGAGATTCTATGTCACTTGTCATATTAATTACATGTTCATTGTCATAATTTAATACTGC
>CAZPCX010000016.1:1463-8999 GCA_964585265.1 uncultured Muribaculaceae bacterium
GTTAAATGAACTCTTTTACCAGATTCTTTTATTATTTCATATATTAATGTTGTTGTCGTTGTCTTTCCATTAGTTCCTGTAATTCCAATTATTGTAATATCTTTTGGCATAAGCAAATATGCCACTTCAACTTCATTTATTACTGGTATATTGTATTCTAATGCTTTTATCACGTATTTGTGATCATTCTTAATACCCGGATTTTTAATTAGATAATCAAAATCATTAGATAATAAGTCATCCGGATGACTTCCTAATATAACTTCTACGCCAAGTTCTTTCAATTCATTAATTTGTGATGCATCTTGTTCTTCTTTTATATCATTAACTATTATTTTATTATTCATATTTGATAATAATTTTGCAACCTCATACCCGCTTCTTGCCATTCCTAATATTAATATTTTTTTATTTTCAAACATATTATACCTCCCATTTTATTATACTATTATTTTACAACATTGTTAATAAATACTTGATTTGTATTGTAATAAATAATACTATTATACTGAGGTAGTATATGAAAAGAAAGTTTAATATATTCGATTTATTTATATCAATTGTCTTTTGCTTATTTCTAAGTTTTTTCATATTGCCTTTTGGTATAAAGTATTTTTTAAGTGATAGCAAACAAATACCAAACGATATAAAGGAAGAAATATTGCATGCTGGTAAGAAATACTTAGATAATAACAATGATATTAGTATTGTTTCATTAAACGAATTATATAAATCTGGATATTTAATTAAAAATAGACAAATAGATGAATTAAATTGTTTTAATAATATAACTACAGTTAGAAAAGAAAATAATGTTTACTATTTGAATATAGAATGTTCTATCGAAAATACAACATTATCATTATTAGAAAAAAAATGATATAATAGTTACCTCGTAAGGAGCATTTATATGAAAATAATGGAGATTTCAAAATTAAACTTTGATAAATATGCATATACACACAAGAATAAAAGCTTTTATCAAACATCACAATATGGAACACTAATGTCAAAACATGGATTTAATGATTATTATGTCGCTCTTGTTGATGATAATGAAGATATAAAAGCTGCTTCTTTAATATTAATCCAAAGAATATTTGGATCTTTTAAATTTGCATATTCTCCTAGAGGTTTCTTAATTGATTTCAATGATGTAAAATTATTAAATACTTACGTACATCTTTTGAAAGAATTTTTAAATAGAAAAGGTGTTTTATATTTAAAGATTGATCCAAATATAATACATATTAAAAGAGATAAAAAAGGTAATGCTATTGATGATGACTTAAATGGTAAAAATATAATTGATAATATTAAAGGTGTTGGATTTGAACATAATGGATTAAATTTGTATTTTGAAAATTTAAAGCCAAGATGGAATGCTATTATAAATGATACAAGTGATTTGTTTAATAAGATTGAGAAAACAACTAGAAATAGAATAAGAACAGCTAAGAGAAAAGGAATAACTATTGAAAAAGGATCAAAAAATGATGTTAAGTTATTCTATAGTTTAATTGATAAAAAGCATACAAGAAAACTTAACTATTACTTAGATTATTATGAAATATTTGGTAAATTTGATATGTTTGATATTTATTTTGCAAAAATAGATGTAAATAAGTTCTTAGAAAACAGCAAGATATTATATGAAGAAGAATTAAATAATAATAATAATATTGTAGAAATGTTACACGATAAGCCTGGAAACACTACTTTATTGAATAAGAAAATGGCTTCTGATAAGATAGTTAATATATATAAAAATGAAGTAATTGTTGCATCTAAACTATGTGAAAATAAAGAAAAAAACTTAATTGCAGCTACTACAGCAGTTATTAAGTTTGGAAGTGAATTATTTTTTCTTATAGATGGAATTAATACTAAATATAAGGATTTAAATGCTAATTACCTATTAAAATATGAAATAATTGATAATTATATTAAAAAAGGATATAAAACTTTTAATTTAAATGGAATCTGTGGTGATTTTAACAGAACTAATAAGTTTTATGGATTATTTGATTTCAAATCCGGATTCAATGCAAATGTTGTAGAATACATCGGTGAGTTTGATATTATTGTTAACAAAATAAATTATACTGCATATAAAAACATAAAGAAGTTTGAAAATGTGTTAAGTTATAAAATAAAAAAGAACTAAGTATTAATACTCAGTTCTTTTTATATTGATTTATTTACTTAATAACCTTAGTTACTACACCAGCACCAATAGTATGTCCACCCTCACGGATAGAGAACTTAGTACCGTTTTCAACAGCAATCGGATGTATTAAGTTAACTATTAAATTTACTTTGTCTCCTGGCATAACCATTTCTACACCAGCAGGAAGTTCAATTTCTCCTGTTACATCAGTTGTTCTGAAATAAAATTGTGGTCTGTAATTTCCAAAGAATGGAGTATGACGTCCGCCTTCTTCTTTACTTAATACAAATACTTCAGATTCAAATTTAGTGTGTGGTGTAACTGATCCTGGTTTACAAAGAACTTGTCCACGTTCAACATCTTCACGAACAATACCACGTAATAATACTCCTGCATTATCACCAGCCACTGCTGAATCAAGTTGTTTACGGAACATTTCTATACCTGTAACAACTGTTTTCTTAGTATCTTTAATACCAACTATTTCAACTTCATCATTAAGTTTCAATTCTCCACGTTCTACACGACCTGTAACTACTGTTCCACGACCTGTAATAGTCATAACGTCTTCAATTGGCATTAAGAATGGTTTACTTGTTTCTCTCTCTGGAGTTGGTATCCATTCATCTACAGCATCCATTAATTCTTGAATTTTATTTTGATAATCTGCATTCCCTTCAAGAGCTTTTAATGCTGATCCACGAATAACTGGAGTCTTATCTCCATCAAATCCATAAGAAGTTAATAATTCTCTAACTTCCATTTCTACTAAGTCAAGTAGTTCAGAATCATCTACCATATCACATTTATTCATGAACACTACCATTCTAGGTACTCCTACTTGTCTAGCAAGTAATATGTGTTCACGAGTTTGTGCCATTGGTCCATCCGTTGAAGCTATTACTAGAATAGCTCCATCCATTTGTGCTGCACCTGTTATCATGTTTTTAATATAGTCAGCATGTCCTGGACAGTCTACGTGTGCGTAGTGTCTCTTTTCAGTTTGGTATTCTACGTGCGTAGTATTTATTGTAATACCACGTGCCTTCTCTTCTGGTGCATTATCTATTTGGTCATATTTCATTGCAGTAGCTCCACCCTTACCTGCTAAGTATGAAGTTATTGCTGCAGTTAATGTAGTTTTCCCGTGATCTACGTGACCTATTGTACCAATATTTACGTGTGGTTTTGAACGATCAAATTTTTCTTTTGCCATTTTAAATTCCTCCTTTATAAATTACTATTATATTTTATCTAATACTTTGATTTTTTGCAAGTGTTTTTAATTATTTAGAACCATTTCTTTTTATAATCTCTTCTGATATTGATTTTGGTACTTCTTCATAATGATCAGGGAACATAACAAATGTAGCACGACCTTGGGAACTAGATCTTAAACTTGTTGCATAACCAAACATTTCTGATAATGGAACCATTGCTGTTAATAATATTGCATTATCTCTATTCTCTTGAGATACAGGTTTTCCTCTTCTAGATGTAATATCACCCATTACATTTCCAAAATATTCTTCTGGAGTAACTGCTTCAACTTTCATAATCGGTTCAAGCAATACGGGCTTACATTTTTCTCTTGTACCTTTAAGTGCAAGACTTGCTGCAATTTTATATGCCATTTCTGATGAATCCACTTCATGATATGATCCATCGTATAATGTTGCTTTTATATCGACCATTGGGTATCCAGCTAGAACACCACTTTGCATTGCTTCTTGTAATCCTTTATCAGTTACAGGAATATATTCTCTTGGAACAGTTCCTCCTACAATAGCATCAACAAATTCATATCCTTTTTCTGGATTTGGTTCAAACTTAATCCAAACGTGTCCATATTGTCCTCTACCACCAGATTGTTTAATATATCTTCCTTCACAATTTCCTTCTTGAGTAATTGTTTCACGATAAGCAACTTGAGGTTTACCTACTGTAGCTTCTACACTAAATTCTCTTCTCATACGATCAACTAAAACATCTAGATGCAATTCTCCCATTCCTGAAATAATTGTTTGACCAGTTTCTTGATTTGTAAATTGTTTGAATGTTGGGTCTTCTTCTGCTAATTTTGTTAAAGCAACACCCATTTTTTCTTGATCTTCTTTTGATTTCGGTTCAATAGCAACTGATATAACTGGTTCTGGAAATTCCATACGATCTAATATTACTGATTTCTTTTCATCACATAATGTTTCACCAGTAGTTGTATCTTTTAATCCAACCGCTGCTGCTATATCTCCTGTATATACATCAGTTATTTCTGTTCTATTGTTAGCATGCATTAATAATATACGACCAATTCTTTCTCTAACATTCTTATTTGAGTTTAATACATATGAACCACTTGATAAGTGTCCAGAGTATACTCTAAAGAATGATAATCTTCCTACAAAAGGATCTGTTGCTATTTTAAATGCTAATGCTGCAAAAGGTTCATTATCATCAGGATGTCTTTTTGCTGGATTACCATTAATATCTGTACATTCAAATGCTTCTACATCAGTTGGTGCAGGTAAATAATCAATAACTGCATCAAGAGCTAATTTTACTCCCTTATTGTTTAATGCTGTTCCGCATAATACTGGGAAAAATTTAACTTGTAGAACACCTTTACGAATTGCTTTTTTAACTGAATCAATTTCAATTTCTTTACCTTCTAAATATTTTTCCATCAATTCATCGTCAAATTCTGCTGCTGCTTCTATTAATTCCATTCTGTATTTTTCAACTAAATCAACCATATCTGTTGGTATATCAGTGATAGTTGGTTCCTCTTCTTGTTTACCATCATAATGATAAGCTTTTCTAGTTAATAAATCTACTATACCATCGAAGTTATCTTCAGCTCCAATAGGTAATTCAATTGGATATGCTTTAACTCCCAATCTCTTATAAACGCTTTTTACGCTTTCATAAAAGTCTGCACCCATTTTATCCATCTTGTTAACAAATATTAATCTAGGAACCTTCATTTTAGTAGCTTGTCTCCAAACATTTTCAGTTTGAGGTTCTACTCCTGCATTTGCATCTAATAACGCAATTGCTCCATCTAGTACTCTAAGACTTCTTGTAACTTCAATAGTAAAATCTACGTGTCCTGGAGTATCGATAATATTTACTCTATTACCTTTCCAGTATGCAGATGTTGCTGCTGATGTTATTGTTATTCCTCTTTCTTTTTCTTGTTCCATCCAGTCCATTTGTGCTGCACCATCATGAGTCTCACCAATTTTATGAATTCTACCTGTATGAAATAATATTCTCTCAGTAAATGTTGTTTTACCAGCATCAATGTGAGCCATTATTCCTATATTACGCATTTTATCTAGTGTATATTCTCTTGCCATAATAATCCCCTCTTACCAACGATAGTGAGCAAATGCTTTATTAGCTTCTGCCATTTTATGTGTGTCTTCTTTTTTCTTAACTGCTCCACCTGTATTGTTTGAAGCATCTATTAATTCACTTGCAAGCTTTTCAGGCATTGTTTTTCCGCCTCTTGCTCTTGAAAATTGTACTAACCAACGAAGCGCTAATGCTTGTGATCTATCATCACTAACTTCCATTGGAACTTGATAATTTGCTCCACCAACTCTTCTAGCTTTTACTTCTAACGCTGGTTTAACATTTTCTAATGCTTTCATAAATACTTCTAGTGGTTCTGATTTAGTTTCAGTCTTTACTATTTCAAATGCATCATACAATATAGTTTGTGCTTTTCCTCTTTTACCTTCATACATAATTCTATTTATGAATTTAGTAACAATTTTTGAATTGTATAATGGATCTGGTAATACATCTCTTTTAACTGCTCTTCTCTTACGCATATTCTTTTCCTCCTATTGCTTCTTAGGCTTTTTAACGCCATATTTTGAACGACCTTGGTTACGATTTTGTACTCCTGCTGTATCTAATGTTCCTCTTACTATGTGATAACGAACACCGATTAGGTCTTTAACACGTCCACCTCTAATTAATACTACGCTGTGTTCTTGTAAATTGTGTCCTTCTCCAGGAATATAACAAGTTACATCCATACCATTACTTAAATGTACTCTTGCATACTTTCTTAAAGCTGAGTTTGGTTTCTTAGGTGTCATTGTTCCAACACGTACACATACTCCTCTTTTTTGTGGAGAACTTAAAGCTGTTGTTCTTCTAGTAATAGTATTGTAACCAATACCAAGAACTGGTGACTTACTTTTTCTTATTTTGTTTCCTCTACCTTTTCTGACAAGTTGATTGATTGTAGGCATATTTTATGTTCCTTTCTTTTACACCATACCAGGTGTGCCATCTTATTTTTTTAAAAATATGAGTTAAACTCATTTGTCCAAATAAATATAACATTTTTAGAGATATATTGTCAATAGAAAAGAGGATTATTTATCCTCTTTTTTTGTTTCTTCTTCCTTTGGCATTTCTTTATACTCTACTAAGTGATCTATTTGTTCTTTAGTTAATGTTTCATACTCAACTAGATTCTTAGCAATTAACTTTAATAAATCGATATTCTCATTAATTATTTCTGTAGCTTTCTTATGACAACCTTTTAGTATTTTATTCATTTCTTTGTCAATTTCATGTGCTACCTCATTTGAGAAGTTTCTAGATTTATTGTAATCCCTTCCAAGGAATACTCCTTCTTCTTTATGTTCGAATTGTATTGGTCCAAGATCACTCATGCCATATTCAGTAACCATTGCTCTAGCAATTTTAGTTGCTTTTTCAAAATCATTTCTTGCTCCAGTTGTTATTTCATTATATATGATCTCTTCTGCAACTCTTCCACCTAATAATCCAGTTATTTGTTCTAATAGTTCAGTTTTTGTTTCCAAATATCTTTCATCTTTTGGAGTCATCATTGCATATCCGCCAGCATAACCTCTTGGAATGATTGTAACCTTTTGAACATCATTTGCTTCGCTAAGTTTTAATCCTAGCACTACATGTCCTGATTCGTGATAAGCAACCATTGCTTTTTCTTTTTCAGAATATTTTCTCGTTACTTTTGCGGGTCCCATTAATACTCTATCTGTTGCCTCATCTATTTCAGACATACCAATTTTATCCTTATTTCTTCTTACGGTTAATAATGCAGCTTCATTTAGTAAGTTTTCTAGGTCAGCTCCACTAAATCCAACTGTTCTCCTTGATACATTTTCAAGATTAACTGATGAATTAAAAGTTTTATTTCTAGCATGTACTTTTAATATTTGTTCTCTTGCTTTTGCATCGGGTAAATTAACTGTTATTTGTCTATCAAATCTTCCTGGTCTTAATAATGCAGGATCAAGAACATCCGGTCTATTTGTTGCTGCTATAATTATTATTCCTTCATTTGCTCCAAATCC
>CAZPCX010000017.1:0-8965 GCA_964585265.1 uncultured Muribaculaceae bacterium
TTGGTATTAAGTTATGTAAAGAATAAATGATATTTATTCTTTTTTTATTTTACAATAATGATATAATTATTATATAGATTCTAGGAGGAAGTATGAAAAAAGGATTTACTTTACTTGAATTGCTTGCAGTAATGATAATTTTAGGATTAATATTAGCAATAACAATTCCATCTATTGGTGATGTTATTGATAGAAATAGAGAAAAATTATTTTTAGAGAGCGAAAATAGAATGTTAGATGCTGCAAAAAGTTATACTTTAGAAAACACTAGTTCTTTGCCTAGTGTTGTTGGCACTTCTACTAAAATAGATATGACAGTACTAGTTAGTGGCAAATATATGGAACAAATAAAAGATTTAAAAGATGATGATGTAGATTGTACAGGATATGTATTAATAACAAAACTATCAGATAACTATGAAATGTTACCTTATTTAAGTTGTGCAAATTATTCTTCCAAAAGCGTAGCAGATGAAGGATTAATATTAGATATGCCTTTAGGAAGTTATGCTAGTGGTGGTACATTTCTTGATAAGAAAGACAATTACATCGGAACAAACGTTAATGTTACAATGGGACAAAATAGATTTGGAGAAACAAACAAAGCATCAGTATTTAATGGGACAACATCTTATGTCAATTTGCCTGCATCGAACTCTATAGTTGATGTTAATTCATTTACTATTTCCGCTTGGTTTAATGCCGATACAATTGGAACGGCATATAATTACTCTAATAGGATATTAACTTTTATGAGAGCCGCTGGTTCTACGGGAGTATCTTTAGCGACTGGTTCTAGCAACTTAGCGACGATAATGTATTATAAAACAAGTGCCCATGCTTATATTACAAAGACAATTTCGGCTGGAAATTGGTATAATTTAGTAATGACATATGATGGAACAATAGTCAAGGCATATTTAAATGGCGTATTTACTAATTCAGAAGTATGTACGATTAGTGCGCTAGACGCCACGAGTGCTAAAATAGGATCATATTCAACTTCTTCAAACTTTTTTGATGGTTATATTGATGACATCAAAATATACAACAGAAGTTTAAATGCTGATGAGGTACTACATAATTACACAATAGAGAGTCAAAGAAATGTAGAATAAAGTAATGCATTTGTATTGATACATAATTAATTATTTGTTATAATACAAATGCCTAATGGGGCTATAGCCAAGTGGTAAGGCATGGGTCTGCAACACCTTGATCGTTGGTTCAAATCCGACTAGCCCCTCCAATGAAAAAAACAACTTATAATAAGTTGTTTTTATTTTATAATATGTTTTAAAATTATAATAGAAGGAGGAATAAAATGAAAAAGACTTTAACGGTATTTATTGTGTTATTAGTTTTTGGATTTTTATTTTGGTTTGGCTATAGATACATAATTCTTGCAAATAGAGTTATGGGATATGTGATATTGGATATTAATCCAAGTGTTGAACTTGCTTATAATATTGATGGAAAGGTTCTTGAAGTTGTTTCAATTAATGAAGATGCAGATATAATTACTTCAGATCTAGATTTAGTGGGCTTATCTTTGGAAGATGCGACTGAAAAGGTTATTGATGCAGCTATTGAAACTGGTTACATTAATGAACTATCAGAAAATAATGCATTAGTAGTTACTACTTCATGTGAAAATGAAGAAGACAGATTAAATTTTGAAGAAAAGGTAATTGATAAAGCAAATTCATATTTAGAAAGTAAGGAAGTATATGTTTTAGTTGCTGCGCAAGGTGTAGATGATGAAATTAAAGCAGAAGCAGAACAATACGATGTATCTTATGGAAAGATGTTATTGGTTAATAGATTAATTGCTATTGATCCAACTCTAAGTAAAGATGAATTAGTAGAATCTACTGTTCAAGATGTTCAAAAACAAATTCAATTGAATGTTCAAAACAGATATGAAGAAGCTAACGTGGAACAAGAACAATTACAAAATCAATGGAAAGAGCAAAAAGAAATTAAGATACAAACTGCTGAACAAGCATTAGAACAAGAAAAAGAACAAATATGGGAACAAAATAAAAGCGGTTATGGAGAAGTTACTCCAGCAGAAAAAGAAGAAATTCTAAATGTTATTGTTGAACAAAAGAAGAATATAATTAAAGGAAAATTAGAAGAATTAACAGAAGAAATACAACAAGAGGCAAATCAAAATGAAACAAGTACTGAAAATAAAGTTAATTATCCTGTAATTGAAAATGGAAATAAAACTGATCAAGAAATACAACAAAGAAAAAGATAGTATATAAAACGACACTTAGTGTCGTTTTTTTTAAATAATGTTTAAGCTTTATATTTAAAATGATATAATATATTTATAACATAGCAACAGATAATCTTCTTGGAGGTGTTATTTTGAACATTAAAGAGACGTTTAAAGATGTATTATTATCAATATTACCGATATCAATATTTATGATTATTTTTCAATTGATATCTGGTAGTTTTACTTTGTCTGGATTTATTATATTCTTTATTGGTGTTGTAATAACAATTATTGGGTTTACTTTGTTTTTAGTAGGTGCAAATAATAGTTTAATCCCCCTTGGAGACTTGGTAGGTAAGTCAATAGCTAAAAATAAAAAGATATGGTTTATATTATCTTTTGTTATAGTCGTTGGATTTGCTGCTACTATAGCTGAACCTGGAGTACAAATATTAGTAAATCAATTTAATTCAATATCAGATGTAGTAAGTAAGTATGCATTAGCAATATTCATTTCATTAGGTGTAGGTATATATTTAGCTTTATCAATAATTAAATTTATATTCAAATTATCAATTAAAAAGTTATTATTTGTTAGTTATTTGCTTGTATTTATATTAGCAATATTTTGTCCAAGAGAATATTTAGCTTTATCATTTGACTCTGGAGGAGTTACTACAGGACCTATGACTGTACCTTTTATACTTGCTTTAGGTATAGGTATATCTTCTGTTAAAGGTACTAGAAAAGAATCTCATGAGAGTTTTGGATATGTTGGATTAGCCTCAGTGGGGCCTATATTGGCAGTTCTTATTTTGGGGGTGATTTCAAGATGGTAGAATCTATATTTGGTAGTTTTGAAGATAGTTTAATAGAATCTTGTTATGCTCTGTTACCTTTATTATTAATATATATGTTTATTCAAATATTTATATTGAAAAGTAAACCTAAACAGTTTTTAAGTATTTTATATGGTTTAATTATTACTTTTGTAGGATTAACGTTGTTTTTATGGGGTACAAATATTAGTTTTATTAAAGTTGGAAGTGATATTGGTCAATATTTTGCTGGTTTTGAATACAAATGGATACCTGTTATAATTGGATTAGTAATAGGTTGTGTAGTTACTTTAGCAGAACCTGCCGTTAAAATATTAAATGATCAAATAGAAGAAGCAACATCAGGTTATATCAATAAGAAGATGGTATTAATATTTTTGTCTATTGGTGTAGCTTTATCAGTTTCACTTGCTATACTTAGAATATATATGGGAATACCATTAATGTATTTCTTGTTACCTGGATATATAATAATATTTATTTTAACAAAGTTTGCAAGTCCATTATTCGTTTCAATAGCATTTGATTCTGGAGGAGTAGTAACTGGACCTATGATTGCAACTTTCTTAATAACTATGACATTATCTTTATCAAACTCTTTACCTGGAAGTAGTCCAATATTATATGGTCTTGGAACAATTGGATTAGTGGCCATGTTACCAATATTATCAATATTGATTTTAGGTGTTATATATGAAAAAAAGAGAGTTTTGGGAGGTTTAGATGAATAATAAATATTTATTGGATCAAAAACTTATTGTAGTTATAGTTAAGAAAGGTTTTGCAGTTGATTTAATTAAAGCTGCAAAGAAAAAAGGAGCAGAAGGAAGTACTGTTTTCTATGGAAAGGGTACTGCTGAAAAGAATACATATGAAAGTATACTAGGTATTGAATATGAACCTGAAAAAGAAATAATACTTCTAGGAGTAAAGAAAGAGATTGTGGATGATGTTCTTGAAGTTATTGTTAAAAAGGCAAAACTAAAAAAGCCAGGAACAGGAATAGCGTTTGTGCTTGATACAAGTAAATGTATTGGAATAGCAAGATTATTAAAGGAGATGAAATAATATGAAGATGGAATATGATTTATTAATAATAATTGTTAAAAAGGGTAATTCAAAATTGGTTGTTGATGTTGCAATGAAAGAAGGGGCGCGAGGAAGTACTGTTATTAATGGAAGAGGGTCAAGTGTTCATGAAACAAATAAGATATTTGGCGTACCAATTGAACCTGAAAAAGAAATAATATTAATTGTAGTAGATAAATCTCAAACAAATGTTATTCTTGATAAGATTAACGAAGAAGCTGAACTAGAAAAACCAGGAAAAGGTATTGGTTTTGCTATTGATGTAGAAAGAGTAGCGGGATTCGGAGAAATAGTAAATTTATAGGAGGTATATCTTGAGAACACTAAGAAATATATCAGCAATTCTTATATTATTGGTATTGGTTGTTTTTACTATATATGCATTTATGTATAAGAAAAATACAAATTATGTAACTATAGATATTAATCCAAGTATAGAATTTGTGTTAAATAAAAATGATAAAGTAATAGATGTAGTAGCATTAGATGAAGATGCAGATATTTTAATTGTTGAATTAGATTTAATAGGATTGTCATATAAAGATGCATTGAATAGTTTAATCTCGGCATCTATTTTGACTGGTTTTATTGATGAATTTAGTTATGAAAATAGTATATTAGTTGCTGCATATTCTAATAAAGAAGAAGAAAGCGAAAGATTAACAGATCTAACTATTTCTAAAATTAATGAATATTTAGAAAATAAAGAAGTATATGCTGTAGTATTATCAAATGGATTAAGTGATCAAATGAAAGAAGAAACAGTGATGCTTAAGATTTCTAATAGTAAAATGTTGTTTGTACAAAAAGCAATTGATTTAGATAAATCTTTATCAAAGACTGAATTAGTTGATATGTCTCTTGTTGAAATACAAAAGAAGATTAAAAATTATATAAATGATAGGATTAATTTAGTATCTACTTCTAAGACAGCGAGAGAAGGTATTTGGAGATCTGAGAAAGCAAAAGAGATACAAGAATATCAAACATATTGTAATGCTTATAGGGAAACGCTATATACCCAAAGTAGTTTATATGATGAAACAATAACAGGAACTGCAAGGGAAGCAATAGTTAATACTTTGGTTGCAAATGAGAAGGAAAAAATTAAATTAAGAATGAGTGACTTTAATGAGCAATTAATTGAAGAAAATAATACTAATTTTGTAGAAGAAAAAGGATATGCTATTATTAAAAATAATTATGAACAAGTTAAAAATTCTTTAAAACAAAGAAATAATTAGAACAAGGTAAACCTTGTTCTTTTATTGTAGATTAATATAAATTATGTTATAATTTTTTTATAATATTGGAGGCTAGAATGAAAAGGGAGAAAAGAATAAATAGCAAAACATTTTATGTTTTGGTCTTAATTATTTTACTAGCTGCATTTTTAATAAGTGCATACAATATTTTTGTTGTCTTGTTTAATGGTAATAGAATTAATAATTATATATATACAAATAAAGGTGATGTTAGTTATGAAGTTTATCTAATAGAGAATGATGCGACTGATAAGATAAAAATACAAGAAGGTAAGAGTTATGTATTACCTTTAACAGAAAAGATTAGTATGACTTTAGAATACACATATGATTCGGAAGACTTTATTAATATTACCGAAAAGCATCTGGTTAAAATAATATTATATAGAGAATGTATTGAAGGCGAATATGAAGTAGATGATTTAGTAATACTTGAAGATGAATATGTTATTAAAAATGAAAAGACATCAGTTTTAACAAAAGAAAATAATAAAGTAATCGAAAATATTGATATAGATTTAAATAAGTATAGTGATGATATAAAAGAATTCATTGAATTATATTCAATACCAGTTAAAGCATATATAGAAATAGTTATGCCTGTTGAAATAAATGGATATACAGATGAATACATTATAAAGGATACTTATGAAGTATTATCTAGAATTAATGTTAATGAAGATGTTTATAAAGTTGTAGTAGATAAAGATAATGTTGCTGAAAGAACAGTTAATTCAAAAAACAACATTGAAGTTGATTATTCAAATATAGACTTATACATATATGTTTGTTGTATTGCTGGTATCTTAATAGTATTATGTATTATTAAAGTTAGAGTTACTAAAACTAAAGATAACTACTATATGTATTTAAGGAGAATAAAGAAGGATAATGCTGAAAAGATAATAGAAACTAAGAATATGATAAATTCAAGAGATTTAAAACCAATAGTAATAACTACTTTTAATGAGATGTTGAATTTATCAAATAATTTAAATTTACCTATTATATTATATGAAAAAGAAAACATTGCGTGTTTTTATATAGTAAAAGATAAAATAATATATACTTTTTTGATAAAAAATAAAGTCAGAGGTTAACTCTGATTTTTTGTGTTATAATTTTTATGGTGATGTTATGAAAGTTTTATTACACATTTGTTGTGCACCTTGTAGTATAAAGTGCATAGATATATTAAAAGAAGATAAATATGATGTAAATGGTTATTGGTATAATCCAAATATACATCCTTATACTGAATATAAATTAAGAATGGAATGTTTAAAAGAATATTCTAAATTAATTAATCTTGATGTTATATATAATGATGAATATGGATTAGTAGAATTTACAAAGAATGTTATTGATGATCTTAATAATAGATGTTCTTATTGTTATAGAAAGAGATTAGAGGAAACTGTTAAATATGCGAAAGAAAATAATTTTGATGCATTTTCTACAACATTATTAATAAGTCCTTATCAAAAGCATGAACAAATAAAAGAGTTATGTGAACAATTATCAATAGAATACGATATCAAGTTTATATATAAGGATTATAGAAATGCTTTTAAAGAAGGTCAGAATAAAGCTAGAGAGTTAGAGTTATATATGCAAAAATATTGTGGTTGTATATTTAGTGAAAAAGAAAGATATTTAAAGAATATATAGAAATATAAGTATATTTTTGTTATACTTTAAATACGAAGGTGAAGTTATGAAACTTAAAAATAGTTATTTTAATACATTAAGAGAAGATTCAAAAAATGAAGACTCTATTAGTGGTAATTTATTAGTTAGAAGTGGAATGATAAAGAAAAGTTCCTCTGGTGTTTATATGTATTTACCATTAGGATTAAGAGTATTAAATAATATATCAAATATTATTAGAAAAGAAATGAATAATATTGATTCTGAAGAATTATTAATGCCAGTATTAATACCTGAAGAGTTATTTGAGATGTCTGGTAGAAGAGATTCTTTTAAGAATAGTATTTTTACTTTAAAAGATAGAGTTGAAAGAAAATATGCTTTAGGACCAACTCACGAAGAGATGTTTGTATTAGCGGCAATGAATAAAGTTAAATCATATAAAGATTTACCTTTCAGTTTATATCAAATTCAAACAAAGTTTAGAGATGAAGCTAGACCAAGATATGGTCTTATAAGAGTAAGAGAATTCAGCATGAAAGATGCATATACTTTTGATAAGGATATAGATGGATTAGATAAATCATATAAATATATGTATGATGCATATAAGAGAATATTTGATTCTCTTGGTTTAGATTATAGAATTGTAAAAGCAGATACAGGAGTTATGGGAGGAATTCTTTCTGAAGAGTTCCAAGCAATTACTAATATTGGAGAAGATACTTTAGTATTATGTGATCATTGTGATTATGCTTCTAATATAGAGATTGCGGAATGTGTTAATGAATATGATATAGAAGATGAATTAGAATTAGATAAAGAACTTGTTAATACAGGACATGTAAGAACTATTGAAGAAGTAGCAAGTTTTTTTGATGAAAAACCTAGTAAGTTTGTTAAAACATTAATATATAAGATAGATGATAAGTTTGTAGCGGTATTAATTAATGGAGAAGATGAAGTTAATGAAGTAAAGTTACAAAAGCATTTTAAGGCTATTAGCGTTGAGTTAGCAGAGCAAAAAGATGTAGAGAAGATAACAAACGCAGAAGTTGGTTTTGCAGGTCCAATAGGCTTAAATATAGAAATAATAGCAGATAATAGAGTATTATCAATGAAAAACTTCATAGTTGGCGCTAATAAAACTGATTATCATTATAAGAATGTTAATATTAATGAATTTAAATATATTTCAGCAGATATTAGAAATATAAAAGAAGGAGACAAGTGCCCTAAGTGTGGAAGTAAAGTAATATTTAAGAAGGGTATTGAAGTAGGAAATACATTTAAACTAGGAATAAAGTACTCTAAAGCATTAGGTTTAAATTATTTAGATGAAGATAACAAGATAAAAGATGTAGTAATGGGATCATATGGAATTGGTATAGGGAGATGTATGAGTTCGATTATTGAACAAAATCATGATGATAAAGGAATTATATGGCCAATGAATATTGCACCATATAAAGTAGTTATTGTTATTGCTAATATAAATGATGACACACAGTCACAATTAGCAGAACAACTATATAATTCATTTAAAAAAGAGAATATAGATGTTATGTTAGATGATAGAGATGAAAGATTAGGAGTTAAATTAAACGATATGGATTTAATTGGAATACCAGTAAGAATATTAGTGGGTAAGAAAGCTAATGAAGATATTATAGAATTTAAACTTAGAAACAGTGAAAATGTTGAAGAAATTTCTATAAATGATATAATAGAAAAAATAAAAAAACTATAAATAATATTTATAGTTTCTGCAGGTGTAGTACAACGGTTAGTATACGGCCTTGCCAAGGCTGTGATACGGGTTCGATTCCCGCCACTTGCTCCATTAAGGTTACAGTCTAACCCCTAACCGGGTTAGTTTTTTTATGCCCTCT
>CAZPCX010000018.1:0-8659 GCA_964585265.1 uncultured Muribaculaceae bacterium
TATAATGTTAATTCCAACAATAATATTTGTAGGAGGAAAAATAATGAAAAAGAAACCAAGAAAGCAAAAAACTGAAAAGAAAAAGAAAAGTAAATTTAATAAGATATTTAACATAATATTAAATATAATCCTTGTAGGTATTATTGCATGTATAGTTGGAGCAAGTGCTTTTGCTATATATATAGTTAGAAATGCTCCGGATTTTGATCCTGATAACCTTTATCAAAAAGAAGCAAGTGTTATTTATGATGCCGATGGAGAATTAATGGCAAAATTAGGTTTGGAAATAAGAGATGTTATTACTTATGATGATATGCCTCAAGTATTAATTGATGCTATTATTGCAACTGAAGATTCAAGATATTATCAACATAATGGATTTGACTTCCCTAGATTTTTAAAAGCTTCTCTAGGACAACTTATGGGTAAAAATGCAGGTGGTGCTTCTACAATATCAATGCAAGTAGTAAGAAATAATTTTACTGAATCAACAGTTTCTCTTAAGAGAAAATTTACTGATATATACTTATCAATATTTAAATTAGAAAAAAATTATTCTAAAGAAGAAATATTAGAATTCTATGTTAATGCACCATTTCTTGGTTCATACTCATATGGTGTAGCAGAAGCATGTAGAAGTTATTTTGGAAAAGAAATACAAGATATAAATTTATCTGAAGCCGCTTTAATTGCGGGTTTATTTCAAGCTCCTTCAGCATATGATCCATATGTAAATCCTACAAAGGCATATGAAAGAAGAGCTGTAGTATTAAACCTTATGGTTAGACATGGATATATAAATGATGAACAAAGAGATATAGCAAATAGTATTGCTATTAAAGATATGTTAATTGGACAAAAGAGTAGACAAAATGTTTATCAATCATTTATTGATACTGTAATAATTGAAGTTGAAAAGAAAACAGGTAAAAATCCTTATTCAACTTCAATGGAAATATATTCAACAATGGATAGAGATAGACAAGATTATATGAATTCAGTATTTGATGGAACTAAATGGAAATGGGAAAATGATGTTGTTCAAGCGGGAGTTGCAGTTACTAATGTAAAAACTGGAGCTATTGTTGCGTTAGGCGGTGGAAGAAATTTAGTTGGTGAAAGAGTATTTAATTTTGCAACTATGATTAATAAACAACCTGGATCTACTGCAAAACCAATATATGATTATGGTCCTGGTGTGGAATATGAAAACTGGTCTACATATACACCTTTCCTAGATGATTTACCAGCAAGCTATTCAAATGGAATTGAAATTAAAAACTGGGATAGTAAATATATGGGAATGCTTACATTAAAACAATCTCTAGGATTATCAAGAAATATACCAGCACTTAAAGCATTTAAGTTAGTTAATAATGCAAAGATACTAGAATTTGCTACTAAGTTGGGAATGAAACCAGAATTACAAGGTGGAGTGGTTCACCAAGCACATGCAATAGGCGCTTATAATGGTACTAATCCACTCCAAATGGCTGCTGCTTATGCAGCATTTGGAAATAGTGGATATTACATTGAACCTTATTCAGTAACAAAAATAGTATATAGAGAAACAAATGAAATAGTAGAATTTACTGCTACAAAAGTAAAAGCAATGTCAGATGCTACTGCATATATTGTAACTAACGCATTGGTATGGGGAGTTAATTATGGTATAGCAAGTTCAGTTAGAGTTAGTGGTTATCAAGTTGCTTCAAAATCAGGTACAACTGATTTTGGTTCAGAAGCTATTAAAGCATTTAAATTACCTAGTGGAGCTGTAAATGATTTATGGACTGTTTCTTATAGCGATGATTATGCAATGGGATTATGGTATGGATATGACAAGATAAGCAATAAAAATGTTAGTTTCTTATCAACTGTAGCAATCAAGAATAGATTAGCTAAACAAATATTTACAGAAATGATAAAAGGATCTTCAAGAACATTTGATATACCAAATAGCGTTGTTGCAGTTGCTGTAGAAAAAGAAACTATACCTGGTAAACTACCAAGTGCTTATACACCTTCAGAGATGATTACAACAGAATACTTTAAAAAAGGTACTGAACCTACAGTAGTTTCAACTAGATATAAACAATTAAATAATGTTACTAATTTAAATTTAACAGATAATGTTTCTACAGTAACATTATCATGGGATGCAATCGAAACACCATCTGATTTCACATTTGAATATTTAACAAATTATTTTGAGAATCATTATGGTACAAATTGGGAAGATTATTTAGAAGAACAATTATTGATTAATGCAGAAGAACTTGGTCAAATTGGATATGACATATATATTAAAGCAGAAGATGGAATAGAAACATATATATCAAGCACAACAGATACTACATATACATTGAATAAACCAAGTACATATGGAGATTTTACATATGTAATTAAAACATCTTGGTCAATATTTAAATCCAATTGTTCAAATGGTGCAGAAGTTTTCTATGAACATGAAGCACCTGATATAGTAATAATTACGGTTAATAATCCAGATAATATATTAACAGTAGGTACACCATATACAGAATATTCAGTTACTGTTTATGTAAATGGAGTTGCAACAACAACTACTCCTAGTGATAAAACAATAACTAATGTTGCTACTGATTTACCAGTAATAGAAACTACATTTACAAATAATGCTGGTACATATTCAGTAAAATATACAGTTTCTCATAAAGGACAATTATATTATGCTTATAGAACTGTAACAGTTAATATTGTTCCAGAAGGATAGAATAAAAGAAGTGAGTTATCACTTCTTTTTGTATGTACAGATATCTTTTAATTTACAATCACTACATTTTGGAGATCTAGCAGTACATTTATTTCTACCAAACGCTATTAATTGCAAATGTAATTTAATTAGTTTTTCCTTTGGAAAAAGTTTTAAAATCTTCTTTTCAATTTCAAATGCACTATCTTTATTGCAAGCTATACCTAATCTTTTTGATATTCTCATTATATGAGTATCAACAGGCATACATGGCATCTTATATATTTGAGATAATACTACATTTGCAGTTTTTCTACCTACTCCATTTAGTTTAGTTAGTTCTTTCATAGTATTAGGTACTTTATAGTTATATATATTAACTATATCATTTGCAATACTCTTTATATATAAAGCTTTCTTCTTGAACATACCTAATGGTTTTAGTATTTTTTCTAAATCTTCTATATTTGCTTTAGAAAGAGTATCTATATTGTATTCTTCAAACAATACCTTTGTTGCTTTATTTACCTTTTTATCAGTACATTGTGCACTTAAAACAACCGCTATTAAGAACTCAAAATCATTATTACTTTTTAATTCTGGTCCTACATTAGGATACAACTCTTCTAAATAAATTAAGATATTATTCATTGTTATTTAACCAATCATAATCAGGAACATCAGTATTGTCTTCTTTCTTTGATGAAAATTCTTTTTTATTTTTTAATATTTGTTCTTTGCTATTAATACCTTTTTTATTCCATTCAAATAAGATCTTATCTACATATCTAAAACTACTAACACCAGAGAATACAGCTTCTTTTAAAGCTTCTATTATTATTTCTTCTTTATATCCACTACTAAGCCATCCACCTATTAATTCATATTCCATTGGAGATAATACTCTACCTAATTCTTTTTCAAATAAAGAATAAATACTATTATCATTCTCTTTATCTTCATTATCTATAAAATTAATGAATATCTTACTAAATAATGGATCTAAATATATATATTCTTCTAATTTACTATCATTATTCTTATCTACTCTAATTTCTAATAGTCCTTTATTTTTAAGTTCATTAATGCAAGTCATTATATCTTTCTTTTCAATATTCATATCCTCAGATATCTTTTTATAATCACATATTAAAGGTTGTTCTTTATTTATTAAATATATTAAGACAATTAATTCTTTATCACTTATTCCTAGCATTGAATAATTTGAAAATAAATATGCAGGAACAACATAATTCTTAATTCTCAATAATTCCATAAATTTTTTATTCATAAAATCCTCCTTTAATAATTATTAACTATATATTTATTTATTTCTTCTTTCTTGTTTAATATATTACCATATACAATTTCTTTTTCAAGAGAATTATATACATCTCTTAACCACCCATTAGGTTCCTTATTAAGAAGTTTACATATTTCATCAGCACTTATATTAATATCCTTCTTTGACCTTATAGGGAGCTTCTTTTCTACCTTTACGAGCACTTTTCTACTAATACCAAGAATATCAGCAGCAATTTGACATATAAATAGATCATAATTATATAAATCCATCTTATTTATCTCGCCATTTTTAACAATACTATTAATCTTTTCAATATAATCTCTCTCTAGATTAGAAAATGGATATATATCTAATATATCTAACTGGGACATCATTCCTAATATATCTTCAATTACTATCATTTTATCTAAATTCTTTAACTCTAAATACTTATCTAATTCTAAATCAATTAATAATTTAATACCGTATTTAATATTTTTACTTGCAAATATCTTAGTTATTTCTTCTTTCTTTCTATTATATGATAAATCACTAATATATTGTATGTTATTTTTTATACCCTCTATTACAGTGTCATCTAATTTAAAGTCTAATTGAGTTGCAAATCTTACTGCTCTCATTATTCTAAGAGGATCTTCACTAAACTTCTTATTTATATCTCCAACTACTCTAATAACCTTATTATCTATATCTTGCTTACCATCTAATAGATCTATTATCTTACCAGAACTGTTCATACATAATGTATTAACGGTAAAATCTCTTCTATATATATCTTCTTCAAAATTATCACTATATTCTATTTCTACTGGTTTTCTATCTTCATATTTAATTTCTTTTCTAAATGTGGTTATCTCAAATCTTATATTTTTGTATATTAAAGTAACTGCTCCATATTTTTCTTTAGGTAATACAGCATTTTCAAATATATTTACTAAATCCTTTGGTTTTGCACTAGTACATATATCTACATCATGTGATTCCTTTTTCATATAGTGATCTCTTACAAAACCACCTACTATATATGCTTCAAAACCAGATTGTTCTATTTTCTTTAAAAGTTCAAGACTCTTTTTAAGCATAAACTCACCACAAAGATTATACCAAATAAAAGAATAAAAAAAAAGATAAAGCTTTATGCTCTATCTTTTTTATACTAGTTAACTGCTTCTTTAAGTTTGCTTCCAACTTTAAATGAAACTGCATTTCTAGCAGGAATCTTTACAGCTGCTCCAGTTTGTGGATTACGAGCTGTACGAGCTTCTCTTCTCTTAGAAGCGAAAGTACCAAATCCTACAAGAGTTACTTTCTTGCTTGATTTAAGTCCTTTTGTTACTCCTCCCATGAATGCATCTAGTGCACGTGCTGAGTCAGCTTTTGTTAATCCAGTCTTTTCAGCCATGAATTCAACTAATTCTGCTTTTGACATAATATTACCTCTACCCTTTCTTTAAGCACAAGAATGTCTATGCTTATATTTATAAAGTACCATTTTTAACATATAAAATCAAGTATTTTTGCATATTTTTTACAAATAATGACTATTTATACTTATATATCAACTTATTTACACTTATTTTAAATAAAATATGGAATTTATTTTATATTTGATATAATTAAAATGGTGATAATATATGGGATTTAACAAAAATGTTTTTAGACTTTATGATATTAGAGGAATATATGAAAAAGATATAGATAATAACTTTGCGTATGCTCTTGGAATAGCTTTTGGTAGTATTTTAAGAAAAGAAAATAAAGATACAACTATTGTTGGTTATGATAATAGATTTTCTTCAGAGACTTTGAAGGATTATTTGATTAAAGGATTAAATGATTCAGGTATAAATGTAATAAATATAGGATTAGTTACTACACCTATGTATTCTTATTCATGGCATTTATTAAAAGGTACATCTGGTATTATGATAACTGCATCACATAATCCAAAAGAATATAATGGTTTTAAGATATCTTTAAATGGCATTTATAATGCTCATGGGCAACAAATACAAGAAATAAGAGAATATATGGAAAAAGATAGTATTGTTCAAGAAATAAAGGGTAATACTACTTATAGAGATATTAAACAAGAATATGTTGAATATATAACAAAGAATATAAATATTAATAAGAAATTAAAGGTAGTTGTTGATGCAGGTAATGGTACTGGATCAGTAGTAGTAAAAGATGTATTTGATAAGTTAAACATAGAATATATACCTATATTTACTGATTCCAATCCAGATTTTCCAAATCATCATCCAGATCCAAGTGTTCCAGATAATATGAAACATTTAAGTGATAAAGTAATAGAAACTAATGCAGATGCTGGTTTTGCTTTTGATGGAGATGCAGATAGAATTGGAATGGTAGATGAAAATGGTAAAATAATACCAGTAGATCATATAATGATAATATTTATTAGAAATATAATTAATAGTTTAAGTGATAAAAGAATACTATTTGATGTAAAATGTTCAAAGAGTCTTAAAGATGAAATAATTAAGTTAGGCGGAACTCCTATTGAATATAGAACTGGAAATTCATATTTAAGAGCTAAAGTTTCAACAGACAATATACTATTTGGAGGAGAATTATCTGGTCATGTATATTTCAAAGATAGATTCCTTGGATACGATGACGGAATATATGCTTCTTTAAGAATGATAGAAATATTAAGTGGTACTGATAAGAAAATAAGTCAATTGTTAGAGGGAATTAATCATTATTATTCTACTCCAGAATTGAAAATACATGCTGATGACAATATTAAAAATGATGTTGTAGAATATATAAAGAAATATTGCGAAGAAAAAAATTATAATTATTTAAATATTGATGGTTGTAAAGCAATATTTGAAGATGGATTCGCATTAATTAGAGTTTCAAATACTGGTCCAAATATAACAATGAGATTTGAAGCTAAAACAGAACAAAGATTAAATGAAATACAAATTGAATTTACAAATAAAATAAAAGAGATGTTAAATTAACATCTCTATTTTTCTCCTCTATTCTTAAATACTAGTTCTATAGGAGTCCCTTCAAAATCAATAGATTCCCTTATTTTATTCTCAATATATCTTTCATAAGAGAAATGAATCAACTTCTTATCATTAACTTGGAATAAAAACTTAGGAGGAGTCTTACCTATTTGATTAACATAATAAATTTTTAATTTTCTTCCTTTATAAGAAGGTGGAGAATTTAATAATACAGCATCTCCAATAATATTGTTTATAATACTAGTTTTAACTTCTTTATGCCAATTATCATATACCTTTATTACTTCAGGCATTAGTGTATGTGTTCTCTTCTTTGTTAACGCTGATAAGAATACAATTGGAGCATATTCAACAAAAGGGAAATGATTTCTTAATTCTTTTTTAAATGTAATCATATCTTTTTCTGCTTTATCCCATTTATTTACAACTAATACTAAAGATTTACCACTTTCAATAGCATATCCAGCAATATGTTTATCTTCTTCAATTATTCCTTCTTCTGCATTTATAACTACTAAACACACATCACTTCTATCTATTGCTTTCATAGATCTTAATATACTATATCTTTCAATATTTTCGTATACTTTACCTTGTTTCTTTATACCAGCAGTATCGATAACTACAAACTTTCTATCTTCATGTGTGAATGGTGTATCAATAGAATCTCTTGTAGTACCGGATTTTTCAGATACAATTGATCTTTCTTCATTTAATATACAGTTAACCAAACTACTTTTACCTACATTTGGTCTTCCTATAACACAAAACTTAACTACATCTTCTTCGTAATCTTCTTCTTTATATTTTTTAAAGTCTTTTATTATATTTTCTAATAATTCGTATATACCCACATTATGTTCTGCACTTACAAACATGTAGTTATCAAAACCAAGTTCATAGAAATCATACATGTTTTCTTTCGCTTCTTTATTATCAAATTTATTAACTGCTACTATAATATTCTTATTACTTTTTCTCAATATATCTCTTATTAAATTATCATCAGATGTAATTCCATCTTTTCCATCTACTACAAATACAATTGTATCTGCTTCATTAATAGCAAGTTCTGCTTGTATTCTTATATCTTCATTAAATACATCTTTATTCTTTGTTATTCCACCAGTATCTATTAAATGAAACCTTATACCATTATGTTCAGCTATTCCATATATTCTATCTCTAGTTACACCTGGAGTGTCTTCTATTATAGAAATTCTCTTGCCTACCAACTTGTTAAACAATGTAGACTTACCAACATTTGGTCTACCAATTAACGCTACAACAGGAATTTTCATACTAACACCTCCAGAATCATTAGAATTATACCATAAAAAAAGAAAAAGATGAACTTAGTCATCTATAAAGTCTAAATATTTTTCAATTGCTGATTGTACTTCTTTTTTACCATCTTTAGTAATACAAGAAAACAATATAAGTTCATCTTCAGGTAATATATTTAATTTCTCTTTTATTATTCTCTTTTGTTTTTCTCTTTGATTAACTGATATCTTATCCATCTTAGTAGCAACTATTTTAACTTTAAGCTTAAAATACTTTAAAAAATTATACATAAGAATATCATTTTCAGATGGTTTATGTCTTGCA
>CAZPCX010000019.1:0-3308 GCA_964585265.1 uncultured Muribaculaceae bacterium
TCATTTATTAATTTCGTAACTTGTCCCTTCTTTACTATCTTTTATTACTACCCCCATATTTAATAATTCATTTCTTATATTATCAGCTTTTTCGTATTCTTTATTCATCTTATACTCATTTCTCTTATTAATCATATCTTCAATTTTACTAGATAATTTTTCATCAACTTCTTGCTTTTTTAATAAAGATAAAGATAATACATTATCAAAGTCTTTTACTAAACTTATTTTAGTAGAATTATTTGTTTCATTATCTTTTAATAAATCAAATAAGCATGTTAATGAATTAGAAGTATTTAAATCATCTTCTAAAGCTTCTTTAAATATATTTTTATAATAATTAAATTTTTCTTCATCAACATCACCATCATTCATTAATGACAATACTTTTGATTTTAATTTAGAATAAGCATTAGAAGCAGTATCTAAAGAGTCATAACTAAATACTAATTGCTTTCTATAGTGAGATTGCAAACACATAAATCTATATGCTAGAGGATTATATCCTTTAGCAATTAATAAATCTACCGTTAAAAATTCACCTTTTGATTTACTCATCTTACCTTCACTACTATTTAAATGTTCACCATGAACCCAATAATTACACCATTTATGTCCTAAATAACATTCACTTTGTGCTATTTCATTTGTATGATGAGGAAATATATTGTCTACTCCTCCACAGTGTATATCTAAATATTCTCCTAAATTATTAATTGCAATTATAGAACATTCTATATGCCATCCCGGATATCCAACTCCCCATGGTGAATCCCATTTCATTATTTGATTTTCAAACTTAGAATTAGTAAACCACAATACAAAGTCAAAAGGATTTCTTTTTCCAGAATCTTCTATAACATTTTCTCTCGCTCCAATTATAAGATCATCAGAATTCTTTCCTGCTAATTTATAATAATCTGAATATTTTGAAATATCAAAATAAACATTGCCACCAGACATATATGCATAATCTTTTTCAATTAATTTTTCTATTACTTTTATATATTTATCTATATTATCTGATGCTTTTGAAATAATAGTGGGTTTATTTATATTTAATTTTTCAAAATCTTTGAAAAATGCTTCAGTATAAAAATCTGCTATCTCATATACAGTTTTATTTTCTCTCTTAGCACCAAGTAACATCTTATCTTCGCCTATATCTCCATCATTTTCAAGATGACCTACATCAGTAATATTCATTACTCTTTTTACATCATAACCAACATAATTTAAAGTCTTCTCTAATATATCTTCAAATATATAAGTTCTTAAATTTCCTATATGAGCATAATTATATACAGTTGGTCCACAAGTATACATCTTTACAACTTTATTTTCATTTGAAATAAAGTCCTCTATTTTCTTTGTTAATGTATTATATATTTTCATAACATACTCCTATCAGTATAATTATACTATAATAAACACAATTGAAAAAGAGATTATTTTGATAATCTCTTGACAGTTTCTTCTTTTCCTATTAAATGTATTGTATTTGCAAGCTCTGGTCCATGCATTATACCTGATATCTTTATTCTAAGAGGCATATACAATAGTTTACCAGATGCAGATGTTTTAGTTTTTGTATTTTCAATAGCTTTAGATATATTTTCAATATTCCAATCTTCAATATTGTTAATTTCTTCCTTAAAAGTATTCACAATATTTGGAACTTCTTCTTGTTTCAATATTTCAAGAGATTCTTCATCTAAATTTAAGTCATCACTGAAGAACATATCTACATTATTTAATATATCACTTCCATGTGATAATGAATTTTTAAATAATAACACTAATTCTTTAGCCCATTCCATTCTATTTTCTATATCATATTTCTTTGCTAAATGAGGGATAGTAATATCACAAAATTCTTCCTCAGTTAGCTTCTTCATATAATGAGAATTAACCCAATTTAACTTTTTAACATCATATGTAGCAGGAGCTTTATTTATTCTATCTGGTGAGAAATTCTTAATTAGCTCTTCTAAAGAAAATATTTCCTTACCATCAGCAGAACTCCATCCAAGTAGTGCAAGATAATTTACAATAGCTTGTGGTAAATATCCTTCGTTATATAAATCCATAAATGATGCAGAATTATTTCTCTTACTCAATTTCTTACCATCAAAGTCTAATACTAATGGTAAATGAACATAAGTTGGCTTTTCCCATCCAAATGCATCATATAACAAATTATATTTTGGAGTTGAAGATAAATATTCATTACCTCTTATTACATGTGTTATTTCCATTAAATGATCATCAATAACATTTGCAAAATTATATGTTGGGAATCCATCTGATTTCAATAAAATTTGGTCTTCTAAATATCTATTTTCAATAATAATATCTCCATATACTAGATCATTATATTTAGTACTACCTTCTTTAGGCATCATTTGTCTTATTACATATGGTTCTTTATTATCAATCTTCTCTTGTATTTGTTCTTTAGTTAAATTTTTACAATAACCATCATACATGAACGCTACTTTTCTATCATCTGCTTCTTTTCTTAGTTTTTCCAGTCTTTCTTCACTACAAAAACAATAATATGCTTTTCCCATACTTACTAATTCTTCTGCATATTTTTTATATAGATCAAGTCTTTCACTTTGAAAATATGGTCCATAATTACCACCATTTAATGGTCCTTCATCAGGTATAAAACCACACAACGAAAGAGTTTTATATATAAATTCTAAAGCACCTTCAACTTTTCTACTTTGATCTGTATCTTCAATTCTAAGCAGAAAGTCACCATTATTATGTTTTGCAACTAGATATTCAAATATAGCACTTCTTAAATTTCCTACATGCATCATCCCTGTTGGAGATGGAGCAAATCTTGTTCTAACTTTCATAATATCACCTACAAGTATTTTAACACAAAGCCATAAAAAAAGTCCAAATATATTTGGACTATTTTATTATTAATTTACCATCTTCATTTATCATATCAAATGGATTTTTTAAAACTTTTACTTTTGCTTTATCATTTGATTTAAGTTCTTCTTCTTTCTTTTTTAAACATTCATCAAATTCTAAATACAAATTAAGAGCTGGTGTGCTTACTTTTTTTTTTGAGTCTTCTCTTGGTTTTACATAATATGGATTATAAGAAACATATAACGCTTCTATTCTTCTTTGTTTCTTCTTTTTTAATTCTTTGCTAATAGCATTTAGAATTTTCTTTAATTTTCCTTTATTACGAGGCATATCTTCTTCTAAAGGTTGTAGAAATACACCTGATGTTTGTTCCTCAAATGTCACTTCACCAATAACTATTGTTTTTTTAACAA
>CAZPCX010000019.1:3408-7956 GCA_964585265.1 uncultured Muribaculaceae bacterium
TTGGTTCTGCAACTGGTGCTAAGTTTTCAGTAATTATATCTTTTTCTAATTTTTTAATTTTTTTACCATATGCACTTAATTCTTTTTTCTTAAGTGAAAGATATTCATCACAAACCTTTATTTTATCTTGCAACTCAGAATAAATAGTAGAAGTTGTATCAACTTTCTCCATTTCTTTTAGTTGCATCTTACTTAACTCTAGTTTGTTTTTTTCAATATTATATTCATATGTTGATTCTATTTTTAATGCTTTTAAATTTTCAAGTTCATTTATTTGTTTTAATTTTAAAGCTAATTTTTCTTTGCCTTTATCATAATTTTCGTATGCTTTTCCAACTTCTAAATCTAATTTTTCTAGACCAAAATTATAATTATCTATAGCATTATCTTTTTCTAATGATAATTTTTCTAATTCTCTTTCTGAATTTAAAATTACTTCCTTTATTTTATCATCAAACATAACCCCACTCCTTTTTCTTTAATAAGATTTCTTTATTATACACATATTTTAATTTTTGTCAAATTAAAAGACAGATTGCTCTATCTCTTATTTCTTATAAATACTACAATACACTAGCAATTATTATTGCAATTAATGCAAGTAATAGAATTATTGATGCTATTTTCCAAATATATCTAAACCAATTTTTATAACTTTCTTTTGTATATAACAATCCTGCTATTAAAATTGCTGATGTTGGAACAAATAACATTGATATTCCATACATTGTTTGTGATATTAGTCCTAATAACGATCCATCAACACTAGCAGATGCTGCATTAATAATTTTCATATTATATTGAATTACATATATTGGATCTACTACTAATGGTGATGATATTAATGATGTTAGTGTAATCATTGCATTATTACCTGATTTAGTTAATAAATTAATAATTGTTGCTAAGAATGCTGAGTTTAATGTAAATATTACAAGTATATTTATAAAGAATACAGCTGCTGCAATACCAGCAAATTTCTTCATACCTTCAAAAATACTTTCAAAGAACTCTCTTGTAGTTATCTTATAACAAATAGCTATTGTTATTGCTGCTAATGCTAATAAGCAATATAATTCAGTATAAGACCAAGCTCCAAATGCTCCAAATGCTCCAAATATACTTGCAAATATCTTGAATGAACCAATTGAGTATTCCATTACCTTTGTATTAAATTCTGTAAATGCTGTTGTATTCCAAGAAGTCATACCTAATATCATAAATATTAAGACTAAACCAAATACAATAGATATTGCTAGTGCTTTTGAATTCTTTTTATTATCAGATTCTCTTTTCTCTGGAACTATTACTATATCTTCATCAATATCTTTGTCTTTATATTTATCTTTCTTTTTAGACATCATTATTGTATATAATACTAGACCAGTTGTACTTAACACTAAGTAAACTAATTTAATCCATATATGTACATTAGTTAAAACTGTTGCAGATATATAGAAACTACGATAGAATAACGCTCCACTTAAACCTACAAGTATTGCTCCAACAGTAGACATTAACGCTATCTTTTTATTGTAACCAAGTTCTGTTAGTATGCTAATACCAAGTGGTAAGAACATAAACATAGCAAAATATATATTTGTTAATGCTGGGATTAAAGTAAAGAATAATATTACGGTTAATAATGCTAACCATTTCTTTTTCTTAAATATTGATGAAATCTTTTCTACAAAAACTTTATAAGCTCCTGTTTTGTTTGCAACTGCATAAAAAGCACCAATCATTAATACAAGTAATGCATTTTGTGCAAAATAACCAGCTAATATATCAAATGTAGAAAATATATCTGCAATCCCAGTTGCATTTATTGTTCCTAATTCCAATGTATTTGTTGTTCCCATATTAGTACCTGGAATTAACCAAGTTAATATAAATACTGCTAATACTATAATTCCTATAATTTTTAATGTTCTGTAATTTTTCATATTTCCTCCTATTTATTTTTCATTTGCGGGAATAATATTACTTCCCTTATATTATCAGATCCAGTGATTAACATCACAAGTCTGTCAATACCAATACCTAATCCACCAGTTGGTGGCATTCCATATTCTAATGCTTCTACATAGTCTTGATCCATCTCATTTGCTTCATCATTACCCATTGCTTTTTCACTTAGTTGTGATGTAAATCTTTCTTCTTGATCAATAGGATCATTTAATTCACTAAATGCATTACCATATTCTGTTCCACATATAAATATTTCATATCTTTCTGTAAATCTAGTATCTTTACTCTTTTTTGCAAGTGGACTTAATTCAACTGGATGTCCAAATACAAATGTAGGTTGTATTAATTTATTTTCAACATATCTTTCAAAAAACTCATTTATTATATGACCTACTGAATAATGTGGTTTCAATTCTATATTGTGTTCTTTTGCTAATTTCTTAGCATCATCTAAAGTTATTTCTTTATAGAAATCAATATCAGTATATTCTTTTATTAAATCAACCATATGAGCTCTTCTAAAACTTTTTGAAAAATCTAATTGTTGTTCTTTAAAAGTTATCTCATAAGTTCCAAGAATATCATGTATTACTTTTCTAAACATATCTTCACATAAATCCATCATTCCATATAAATCAGAATAAGCTTTATATAGTTCAATTGTAGTAAATTCTGGATTATGATTTCTATCCATACCTTCGTTTCTAAATAGTCTTCCTATTTCGTAAACGGCATCCATACCACCAACAATTAATCTCTTTAAGTTTAACTCTGTTGCTATTCTTAAGTACATATCTTGATTTAAAACATTGTGATGAGTTACAAATGGTCTTGCATTTGCTCCTCCAAGTACTGTTCCAAGAATTGGAGTTTCTACTTCAACATAACCAAGATTATCAAGATAATTTTGTATACTTCTTATTATTCTTGGTCTCATAAATGCAACTTTTCTTGCATCATCGTTACATATTAAATCAACATATCTTCTTCTAAATCTTTCTTCTACATCAGTAAGCCCATGATATTTCTCTGGTAATGGTCTTAAAGCTTTTACTAAATGTTTATATTCATAAGCTTTAACACTTAATTCACCCATGTGCGTTCTAAATATTTTACCTTTAATACCAACTATATCTCCAAGATCTCCATCTTCAAATATTGAATAAGATTCTTCTCCAACATTATCAATTTTTACATATATTTGTATTTGTCCATATTTATCTTGTAAATTAATAAATCCAGCTTTACCTTTAACTCTCTTAGTCATTATTCTTCCAGCAATTATTACTTCTTCATCAATGCTTTCAAATTCTTCTACTGTTGTATCTTTATATTTCTCAAATATAATCTTAGAATTTGAAGTAACATTAAAAGAAGAACCAAACGGATCTATATTCTTGTCTATTAAATTCTTAAGTTTATTTCTTCTAACTGTCTCTTGTTCTGTTAATTCTCTCATAGTTACTCTCCTATATATATATTACCCCAATTTATATTTGTTGTAAACATTTATCTGTCAATTCAAAGAATTCTTCCTTTGTATTTATACTATAAAATTGCTTCTTTAATACATTAGAATCTTTAATTCCTTTAAGATACCACGCAACATGACTTCTAATTTCTAGCACTGATTGCTTTTCTGTTTTAAATTTTAATAAATAGTTAAAATGTTTTAAACACATCTCTATTTTTTCTTTGTTTGAAACCTGATTTATTGGTTTTCCATCTAAATAATCAATAGTATTCTTTATTAACCATGGATTACCAAGAACTCCTCTACCAATCATTATTGCATCACAACCAGTTTCTTTAATCATATTATATGCATCTTGTGGTTTTTTTATGTCACCATTACCAATTACTGGTATAGAAACATTATCTTTTACATCTTTTATTATATTCCAATCAGCTAAACCACTATATCCTTGTGCTCTAGTTCTAGGATGAATGCATATTGCACTTGCCCTAGCTTTTTCACATGTTTTAGCAACTTCAACAGCATTAATACTTTTTGAATCCCATCCACTTCTTATTTTAACAGTTATTGGAACCGGTACGCTCTTTACCACTTCACTAACAATATCATATATTTTATTTACATCTTTTAATAAAGCACTTCCAGCTTGTGCTCTAACTGCTACCTTTGGAACAGGACACCCCATATTAATATCAATAATATCTGGTTTCATTAATTCATAAACAATCTTTGCAGCTTTAACAAATGACACTTTGTCACTACCAAATATTTGTTGAACAATAGGCCTCTCATATTCTGTCATATATAGCAAATCTTTAGTCTTCTTATTATCATATACTAATGCTTTATCACTAACCATTTCTGAGTATATTAAACCACAACCCATTTCTTTAGCAATAGTTCTAAAAGCACTATTAGAAATACCTGCCATGGGAGCTAATACAACATTATTTTTTATTTCTACATTACCAATTTTAAACATACTATCACCTTTTTTAAAATAACAATTCATAGAATTGTTATTTTATCATAATATCTTTTACTTTTTCAATTATTTCGTCTTCATTATCAGCTGTTACAATAATACCATTTACTATTAC
>CAZPCX010000020.1:0-7590 GCA_964585265.1 uncultured Muribaculaceae bacterium
ATTGGTGGTGGAGATAGTGCTTATGCAGTTAAAAAATTAGGACATAAAGAAAAGTATGCACATATATCTACTGGTGGAGGAGCATCTCTTGAGATGCTAGAAGGTAAAGAATTACCAGGTATTAAGGTAATTTCTGAAAAGTAATATGAAAAAAAATAAGTATAATATTTTAATCTTATTTGTTTTGACTGTATTAATTTTATTTTTTACTTTAAAAGATGATTTAGATGATATTGTTATAAATTTATTAAATACTAATTTATTATATATATTGTTAATATTATTGGTTTTAGTAATAAGTGATTTAATAAAAGCATATATATTTCATAAGGCTGCAAAGATAAATAAGATTAATTACAGTTATTTAGATTCTATAAAACTAATAGTTATTTCTCATTTTTTTGATGGAATAACACCTTTTGCATCGGGAGGACAAGCTTATCAAATACTAAAATTAAAAAATAGAAACATTAATTATTCTAATGGAATAGGATTGATCTTTTTTAATTTTTGTTTATTTCAATTCTCATTTGTAATATTATCTGGAATAGCAATTGTATTAAATATTATATTTAAATTCTTTGTATTAACACCATTGTTTAACAAGGTATTATTAATAGGATATTTAATAAATATTGTGATAGCATTTATAGTAGGAATTATATTCTTTAAAAAGAAAGCAGGAATAAAATCAATTACTAATATACTTAAGTTTTTTAATAGGATTAAAATATTAAAAGAGAACTTATATAATAAATTGATTAATAATTTTAATTCAGTTAGTAATGCAGTTTCTAATATTAAGAAAGATAGAAGAGATGTAGTTAAGATGTTAATATTAAATATGCTATTCTTAATTACTTTCTATTCAGTTCCATTCTTAGTATTTATGTCATTAGGTATAAGTGATATAAATATATTTATATCTTTATTGGTTTATATGCATGTTGCTCTTATATCGTCTTATGTACCTATGCCAGGTGGTACTATTGGATTTGAATATACTTTCTTAGCTTTATTTGGATTATTTATATCAGGATCTATATTAAAAGCAGGAATGTTATTGTGGAGATTCTTAACATACTATTTATTAATGATTGTTGGATTTGTAACATTTATTATAAGTAAAAAGGAGTAGATTATGAGAATTGGTATATTCTGTGATACATATTCACCATATATAAGTGGAGTATGTACAAGTATTGTAACTCTTAAAAGCTCTCTTGAAAAACTCGGACATGAAGTATATGTTGTAACAATTGCTTTTAGCAATAAGCATTCTTATGACGAAAAAGAGAGAGTATTAAGAGTGGTTGGGATAGATAGCGGTATTTATAATGGTGTTAAATTCTCTACTATTTATCCTTTGTACGCTTTAAATAAAATTAGGAAATGGAAGTTGGATGTTATTCATAGTCAAACAGAAGGAAGTATAGGAACTTTTTCTAGAATTATTTCTAAGCAATATAACATACCTCTAGTTCATACTTATCATACTATGTATGAAGATTATATGTATTTGGTTACAAAGGGATATTTTGATAAACCAGCCAAGAAGTTATTGGAATATCTTACTACTTTTTACTGTGATAAAATGGTATCAGAACTTATTGTTCCTACTAAGAAAACATATGATTTATTTAAGAACAAATATGGTGTTAAAAGAGATATTCATATAATTCCAACTGGTATAGATATTAATAAGTTTAGTAAGAGCAATTTTAATGTTAAAAAGATTAATGAATTAAAAGAAGAAAACGGTATTAAGAAAGATGATTTTGTTTTATTAGTTGTTAGTAGAATATCGAAAGAGAAGAATATTCAATTTTTGATAACAAATCATAAAAGTATCAATAAAGGAAACAAGAACATTAAACTTGTAATAGTTGGTGATGGACCTATATTAGAGGATTTAAAAAAGAAAACTAGTAAGAATGGTAATATTATATTTCTAGGTAAGGTTCCATGGGAAGATATAGCATTATATTACCAAATAGGTGATGTATTTGTAACTGCTTCTAAGACTGAAACTCAAGGATTAACAGTAAATGAAGCTTTAGCGTCTTCTTTGCCAGTTGTTTGTATTGAAGATGAAAGTTATAAATCATCTGTTATAGATGGATATAATGGTTTCTTCTTTAAAAATAAAAAAGAATATAGAGAAAAAGTTATTAATCTATATAAAGATAAAGTTTTATATAATAATATGTCAAAACAAGCTGAGGATTATTCATTAAACTTCTCAGATAAACGTTTTGCAGAGAGTGTAATTAAAGTATATAAACAAGCTATTAGTAAGGAGAAGGTAACTTTTATAGATAAGATTAAGAATATTGTGAAAGGAGTAAAAAATGAATAAGATATTAGTTGCTAATTTGAAGATGAATTTAAGTCGTGATGAGATTATTAATTATAAGAATATACTTAGTAATTGTAAAAATTTAATTGTATGTCCTTCAAATATACATTTAGAGTTATTAAAAGGAAGTTTTTCTTTGGGAGCTCAAGATGGATATTATATTGATAAAGGTCCATATACTGGTGAAGTGTCTTTTTATCAATTAAAAGATATGGTTAGTTATTGCATAATTGGTCATAGTGAAAGAAGAAGATTATTTGGAGAATCAGATGAATTGATTATTAAGAAGTTAAATAGTTGTATTAATAATGGTATTACTCCTATATTATGTGTTGGAGAATCAATTGAAGAGAAAAAATCCGGTATTACTTTTGATATATTAAAGAAGCAATTGAGTAATCTAAATATATCTAGTTCAATATTAATAGCATATGAACCTGTATATGCTATTGGTACAGGTGTTATTCCATCAAATGAAGATATTGAAAAAGCACATTTATTTATTAAGGAAGAAATTAAGAAGCTTTATAATGTTGATGTTAAAGTATTATATGGAGGAAGTGTTAACTTAGAAAACGCTAAATCGATATGTTCAATTAATAATGTTGATGGATTATTAATAGGTGGAGCATCTAATGATCCTAATAATATGTTGAATATACTAAACAAAATTAATTTGTAAACTATTGTCTATGTACTAAAAACCATATATTATTTTTATTTTTAGTGTGTTATTCTTAAAATAAGAATAGAGAGGATATGGTTTTATGAACGAAGTATCTTTAAATTTTAATGCTATTAATAATGTTCCGAAAAATTATTCGATTAATAAAATAGCATTAAAGAATTTTAGAAGTGACATTATAATGAAAATGTTGGCTATTACGGGAAAGACTTTTGCTGAATATAAAGCAAAACCGTATTTCGAAACGGGAATAACTATTTCTGGTTCGGATATAATGGACACATATACTTATAGAACAGCATCTCAGGAGTTTAAAAATGAAATTGAGATGATATCAATGTCAACTATAAGAAGAGAACAAGTAACTGCATCTAAAACATTGGGATTAGGGTTAAAAGGTGCTAGTAGTTTCTATCCAAATGAAATAGAAAGTGAGCAAAGAGCGGCGTAATGCCACTTTTTCTTTTGGTGTAATATGTTAAAGAGAATGACGATAGATAATAATTATATATTTATAGTTTCTTCTTTTGATATTAACAATTTAAAAAAAGTACTTTCAAATAAAGATATAGTCTCACTATTTAAGGAACCAATTGATATCGATAAGTATTTGATTGAATTATTACACAATCTAGGTGTCTCATCTAATATGAAAGGATATAATTATATTAAAGATATTGTATTATACTTATATGAAAATGACATTAAGTGTAATTTATGTAATATATATAAGATAATTGCAGATAGATATGATTCAAAGATGCCTAATATTGAAAGAAGTATAGCAAAAGCAATAGAAAAAAGCTTTAATAGAGCTGACATTGAGTATGTCGAAAAATTATTTGGATTTAGTGTTGATCCTGAGAAAGCGATACCCACAAATAAAGAATATATATGTACTATATTGGATAAATTAAGAACTGATTTTGAAAAATATTAAGAAATGTTAAATAATTGTTGCATTTCTTTTTTTCTTTTGATATACTTACTTTGCGTGTTTTTGGCTAAGATTTGTAAAGTTGCTGATACACCAGGTAAAGTTGTTAAACACTTTAAAGGTTTATCAGGTAATTTACAAGGAGCAAGTTTATACGTTAGATATAAGCGAAGGGAGGATTCAAAATGTCAAGTAAAATTCGTATTAGATTGAAGGCATATGATCACAGATTATTGGATCAAGCCGCAGGTAGAATTGTTGAAACCATTAAGAAAATGGGCGGAGATATTAGTGGACCAGTTCCATTACCTACTGAAATTCAAAAGTACACAGTTTTAAGTGCAGTTCATAAGGATAAAGATGCTCGTGAACAATTCGAAATGCGTACACATAAGAGATTAATTGATATTAACAATCCAAGTAAGGAAACTGTTGAGGCATTAACTCGACTAGATTTACCTGCTGGAGTAGAAATTGAAGTAAAATAATAGGAGGACATATATATGAAAGGAATCTTAGGTCGTAAAGAAGGTATGACTCAAGTATTTTCTAAGAATGGTAAATTAATGCCTGTTACTGTTGTTAGTGTAGAACCAAATGTGGTTATGCAAATTAAAACAAAAGAAACAGATGGATATGAAGCTATTCAACTTGGGTTTACTAGTAAAAAAAATAAGCATAGCACAAAGGCTGAAGTGGGACATGCTAAAAAAGCAGCTGCAGCACCTAAGCGCTTCTTAAAAGAAATTAAAGGTGTAAATATTAGTAACTACACACTAGGTCAAGAAGTAAAAGCAGATTTATTTGAAGCTGGTGAAGTAGTAGATGTAACTGGAATAAGTAAGGGAAAAGGTTTTCAAGGTGTAATTAAACGTTATAATCAAATTCGTGGTCCAATGGGTCATGGTTCTCAATACCATAGAGGAGTAGGTTCTCTTGGTTCAAGAAGACCGATGCACGTATTAAAAGGTAAGAAGTTACCAGGACACATGGGTTTTGAAACAGTAACAATTCAAAATCTTGAAATATTAGAAATTGATTTAGAAAACAATGTAATTTTAGTGAAGGGAAATATTCCTGGAATTAAAGGATCATTAGTTATGATAAAGACTTCTGTTAAGAATAAAGATGTAAAAAATGATGCTGAAGAATTAATTTCATTTTTTGAAGTAGCAGCTAGTGAAGAAGTTATAGAAGAAACTGTAGTTGATGAAACTCCAGAAGAAACAACGGAAGTAGAAGAAGCTGTAGTTGATGAAACTCCAGCAGAAGAAATTTCTGAAGAAGTAATAGATAAAGAAGTAAAAGAAGAAACTGAGCCATCACAAGAAATAGCTGAATAATATTCAGTATTTGTGATGAAAGGAGGAAAACATATGCCTAAAATAGCACTATTAAATATTAAGGGTGAAAAGATTAAAGATATTAAGTTAAATGATGATATATGGAATATTAAACCAAATGATGCTGTTATATATGATGCAATCTTATTAGCAAATGCATCTTTAAGACAAGGAACACACAGCACTAAGACTCGTGCAGAGGTTAGTGGTGGTGGTAGAAAACCATGGAAACAAAAAGGAACAGGTAATGCTAGACAAGGTTCTACTAGAAGTCCTCATTGGAGACATGGTGGTATAACATTTGGACCTAAACCAGAAAATAATTATAACAAGAAAATGAATAAGAAAGAAAGAAGATTAGCACTTCAATCAGCTTTATCATATAAAGTGTTGAAAGATAGTTTAGTTGCTATCGACAGTTTAATAATTGAAGATAATAAGACTAAGACTATGCTTGATGTAATTTCTAATTTGAAATTAAAAAAGAAAGTTTTATTTGTTACAACTGATTTAAGTGAAAATTTAATATTAGCATCTCGTAACATTAAGAATGTTAGAATAATTCTTCCAAATGAAATGAGTGTTCTAGATATAGTAGGACATAATATTTTGGTTGCTACTGAGGATGCTATTAAAGCAATAGAGGAGGTGCTTATATAATGTTAAATAATTATAGAGACATAATTAAGGCGCCAATAATAACTGAAAAGAGTTCATCAATAGCTTCAAATGATAGAAAATATGTATTTGAAGTTGATGGAAATGCAAACAAAGTACAAATTAAGCAAGCAATTGAACAAATATTCAAAGTTCATGTAGATAAGGTTAATACTGTTAATGTTCATCCTAGAAAAAAGAGAGTAGGAAAATATACGGGATTAACAAATAAATATAAAAAAGCAATCGTTACTCTAGCTGAAGGTAATAAGATTGACCTTTAAAGGGAGGAAATAATATGGCAATTAAAAATCTCAAACCAATAAACAATTCAAGTAGAAACATGAGTGTTTTAGTTAATACAGCTATTACTAAGAGTACTCCTGAAAAGAAATTGGTAGTTAAATTAAATAAAAAAGCAGGACGTAATAATTCAGGTAGAATTACTGTTAGACACCGTGGTGGTGGAGCTAAAAGGAATTATAGAATTATTGATTTTAAGAGAAATAAATTTGATGTTCCTGGAAAAGTAACTGCTATTGAATACGATCCTAATAGAACAGCAAATATTGCGTTAATAACTTATTCAGATGGAGAAAAAAGATATATTATTGCTCCACTTGATTTAAAAGTTGGAGATGACATTTTAAGTTCTGCAAATACTGACATAAAGGTTGGTAATAGTATGCCACTTATGAATATGCCAGTAGGAACTGTTATTCATAATATAGAAATGAGACCAGGAAAAGGTGGACAATTAGCAAGAAGTGCTGGTTCAAGTGCACAAATTCTTGGTAGAGAAGAAGAATATGCATTATTAAGATTAAAGAGTGGAGAAACAAGAAAGATATTAGGAGTATGTACTGCTACTATTGGAACTGTTGGAAACTTAGATCGTGAATTAGTTAAAATGGGTAAAGCAGGACGTAAACGTCATATGGGTATTAGACCTAAAGTTCGTGGTTCGGTTATGAATCCTAATGATCACCCTCATGGTGGTGGTGAAGGTAGAAGTCCAATAGGAAGAAAACAACCGATGACTCCTTGGGGCAAACCTGCACTTGGTGTTAAAACTCGTAAGAAGAAACAAAGTTCAACTAAGTTTATAGTTAAACACCGTAGCAAATAATGAAAGGATTGATAAATAATGTCAAGAAGCATTAAAAAAGGACCTTACGTATTTGATAAATTATTAAATAGAGTTAAGGAATTAAATAAGAATAATAAAAAAGAAGTATTGAAGACGTGGTCACGTCGTTCAACAATTTTCCCGGATTTTGTAGGGCAAACATTTGCTGTACATAATGGAAAAGAATTTATTCCTGTTTATGTAACTGAAGATATGGTTGGACATAAACTAGGTGAATTTTCAATGACTAGGAAGTTTACTGGTCATAATACTCATAAAGATGAAGAAACTAAGTAGTTTAAGGAGGTATATATATGGAAGTTAAAGCAATTGCTAGAGGTATTAGATTATCTGGTGATAAAGCACGTTTAACTGTTAATTTAATTCGCGGTAAACACGTTGCTATTGCATCTGATATTTTAAAGAACCTAAATAATAAAGCCTCTAAAATCGTTATAAAAGTTTTAGACTCAGCAGTCG
>CAZPCX010000021.1:0-7584 GCA_964585265.1 uncultured Muribaculaceae bacterium
TAAGGTTGTATTATCTAATGAAGATAGTCAAGGTGGTAAATGTGATATATGTCATAGCGATATTATTCAAAAAGAGAAAGATGTTTGGTATTTAAAGATTACTGATTACGCAGATAAATTATTAGAGGGTTTAAATGAAGTTGATTATTTACCAAATATAAAATTACAACAAGAGAATTGGATAGGTAAGAGTACAGGAGCTTATGTTAACTTTAAATTAAAAGAAATAGATGAAGTATTAGAAGTATATACTACTAGACCAGATACTTTATTTGGAGTAACATTTATGGTTATTGCTCCAGAACATCCATTAATAGAGAAATATAAAGATAGTATTAAGAACATAAGTGAAATAAATGAATATAAAGGTAGTACTGCAAAGAAAACGGCATTTGAAAGAACTGAAGTAAACAAAGATAAAACAGGTATAATTATTGAAGGATTAATAGCTATTAATCCTGTTAATAATAAAGAAATACCAATATATATAGCAGACTATGTAATGATGAATTATGGAACTGGTGCTATTATGGCTGTTCCAGCACATGATCAAAGGGATTTTGATTTTGCTAACAAGTATAATATAGATATAGTTCAAGTAATTGATTCGGATAAAGAATTGCCTTATTCCGGAGACGGAACAATGATTAATTCTTCTTTCTTGAATAATATAGACAATAAGAAAGAATCAATTGAAAAAATGATTAATTATTTAAAAGAAAATAATGTTGGTAAAGAAGGTACTCAATATAAACTAAATGATTGGGCATTTAATAGACAAAGATATTGGGGAGAACCAATTCCATTGATTCATTGTCCTAAATGTGGAACTGTACCAGTGCCTTATGAAGAATTACCATTAAAACTTCCGGAAATGACTGATTTTGAACCTGGAGTTAATGGAGAAAGTCCTTTAGCTAGAATAGATTCATTTGTTAATTGCATATGTCCAATATGTGGTGAAAAAGCTAGAAGAGAAACAGATACTATGCCTCAATGGGCTGGATCATCATGGTATTATTTAAGATATACAGATCCATTTAATAAAAATGAATTTGCTAGTAAAGAGAACTTAAAATATTGGTTGCCAGTTGATTGGTATAGTGGTGGTATGGAACATGTTACAAGACATTTAATATATTCTAGATTTTGGCATAGATTTCTTTTTGATAATAATTATGTTCCTACTAAAGAACCATTTGCTAAGAGAACTGCACAAGGTCTTATACTTGGACCAGATAACGAAAAGATGAGTAAGTCCAGAGGAAATGTAATTGATCCAAATGATATAGTTGATTCTCTAGGAGCAGATGCATTGAGAACATATATACTATTTATGGGTGATTACTCTTTAGAATCTCCTTGGGATGATAGTGCAATAAAAGGAATGAGTAGATTTCTTGATAGAGTATATAATTTACAAGATAAAGTTGTAGATAAGAAAGAATATACTAAAGAATTAGAAACAATTATTAATAAAACAATTAAGAAAGTTTCTTTAGATATTGAAAATACTAAATATAATACTGCAATATCAGAAATAATGAAGTTATTAAATGAGTATTCAAATTACGATTCTATAACAGAGTTAGATTACGAAGTATTATTGAAGTTATTGTATCCATTTGCACCTCATATAGCTGAAGAGCTAAATCATGAAGTATTAAAGAAAGATAGTTTAGTATATTCACCATGGCCTAATTATGATGAATCTAAGACGTTAGATGATACTTTTGAACTTATTATTCAAGTGAATGGTAAGATAAGAGGCAAAGTAGAAGTAAATACTAATATAACTGAAGATGAAATGAAGGAATTAGCATTTAGTAATGATAATGTTAAAAAATATATTGAGGGTAAATCTATTGTTAAAATAATAGCTGTGCCTAATAAATTGTTAAATATAGTTGTTAATGACTAAACATATGATAATTCATATGTTTTTTTTGATATAATATTATTAGGTGATAATATGAAAAAAACATTTAGATTTTATATAGCGTTATTTACTGCTAAAATTACATCTTTTTTAATAAGATTATTTTTCAAAGATAGAGGGACTCATCTTCCTGGAGAAATTGCAATTAAAATATGCAATAATTTTCTAAGTCAAATAGATATACCAAAGACTGTTATTGCAGTAACTGGTACAAATGGTAAGACTAGTACTTCTAATTTAATTAAGGAAATACTAATAAATAATAATATAACTGTAGTTAATAATTCAAAAGGGTCAAATATGGCTCCTGGAATTGCGTCTTGTTTAATAGAAAGATCGAATTTAAAAGGTAATATAAAAGAAGAAGTAGCAGTATTTGAAGTAGATGAAAGAGGTTCTTTTCAAATATATAGTCATATAAAACCAGATTATTTAGTTTGTACTAATTTATTTAGGGATTCAATTAAAAGAAATGGACATTCTGAATTTATATTTAACAAATTAAATGATAATATACCTGAGTCTACAACATTAATATTAAATAGCGATGATTTAATATCTAGCAGATTATGTTTAAATAATAAGAGAATTTACTTCTCATTAGATAAGATAAAAGATAATAATAAGAACAATATAGTGATGGACGTAATGGTTTGTCCTCTTTGTAAATCAAAATTAAAATATGATTATACTCATTATCATCATATTGGATATGCACATTGTACTAAATGTAGTTTTAAATCCAGTAAAGGTGATTTTATCGGTACTGATGTAGATTTAAAAAACAAAAAGATAAATATTAAAGAAAATAATAAGAAGAGTGAATATAGTTTAATATCTGATAGTATATATAATATATATAATTTATTAGCAGCTGTATCAGTTCTTAGAACATATGGTTTAAAACATGAAGATATTAAAAAAGGATTGAATAATATAAAACTTAAGACTAATAGATATGATAGTATTAAGAAAGGTTCTCTTGAAGTTATTACTATGCTTTCTAAGAATCAAAATCCAATATCTACATCTTTGACTATTGATTATATATCTGATCTAGAAGGCAATAAAGTTATTGTTTTGCTTGTTACTGATACTAAAGATAAACATCATGGTAGTGAAGATATTTCATGGTTATATGATACTGATTTTGAGTTTTTAAACAAAAAAGATATCAAGAAGATTATAGTATGTGGAAACAGATGTTATGATTTAAGTGCTAGATTAAAACTTGCTAATATTAAAGAAAATATTATTGAAACTAAAGAAGATTATAAAGATATAGAAAAATTAATTGATACAAGTAATATAGATAAACTAATTATATTATATGAATTATATGGTTATGACATCGCGTCAGAATTGAAGAAGAAAGTAGCGGGTGTTAAAAATGGTTAAGATGGAAGTGTTATATCCTGAGTATATGAATTTATATGGTGATAGAGGAAATATTAAGTTTATTGAAAAGACAATACCTGATATTAAGATAATATATACAAGTTTAAATGAAGAACCTCATTTTATAAAAAATAAAGTGGATATTCTTTATTTAGGTCCTTGTACTGAGAGTCAACAAGAAGAAATAGCAAAAGAATTATTAAAATATAAAGAAAATATAAAAAAATTGATAAAGAATAATATATTTATATTGGCAACTGGTAATTCTATTGAATATTTTGGTAAATATATAGAAAAAGTTGATGGTAGTAAAATTAAATGTCTTGATTTATATGATGTATATGCTAAAAGAATTGAAAGATTTAGACATAATGAGAATGTAATATCAAATGTATTTGATATAAAAGTAGTTGGATTTAAGAATCAGATGAGTCATTTATATGGAGAAGATAAACATATTGTTATTAATGATAAAACAAATAAAATTGATCATATTATAGATAATAATTTAATTGCTACTTATGTTCTTGGACCTATATTAATACTAAATCCATCTCTATATGATTACATTATGAAAAAGATTGATATCAGTTATAATAAAGTATTTCAAGATGATTTAGTTAAAGCATATGCAAAAAGAGTGCAAGAATTTGAAAAAAAGTAATATGATTATGTTAAAATAAATATAAGGGTGAATATATGAAAAAGAAATTTATTTTCACAAAAAAAGATTTAATACTTGTTCTTATACTTGCGGTAACTATACTTATAGTTAATTATTCTTTAAATTGGTATAAAGTATATAGAGAATACAATTTAAATAAATCAATAATAGCAAGCTATATACCAGAAGTTAGTTATGAAGAATATAAAACTTATATGCAAGAAGTATCAACTGGTTTTATATATTATTGTATAGCTGACAATAAAGAGTGCAGAAGTTTTGAAAATCAATTTAAAAGAATAGTATCTAAATATGGTTTAAGTAGCAATCTAGTATATTTAAATACAAAAGATCTCTCTGTTGGTTCATTTTATAATGCATATGCAAATAACAATATAGATGCAAGAATACCTTTAATAGTATATTTTGAAGATCATTATATTGTAGATTATATAAATAATGATAATAGTGATATGACTGAGAAAGAAATAGTTAAGTTTTTTAATAAATACAACTAATAAGAAGAATAAAGGGTGATAATGTGAAAAAAATAGTATTGTTAATAATGTTTTTTGTTATGCCAATCATAGCTAATGGTTATTATGAAATAACTAATCCGGATTGCACCGCAAATGTTAAAACATCATTAAGAGAGTCAGTATCTGAAATTATATATGCAATGGAAAGATATAAAGAAAATACGACTGTTTATTATAAAATGTTTATATTAGAAATACCCAATAATTTAAAAGTAATAGATAAAGGAACAGATATAGCTTATAGTTCTGATTCTACAATATACAGAGTATTACCAGGAAGTTCTAAAATATTTAAAATATATGCAAATTCAAGTAGTCCTTGTGATGGTTATAATGTATATACAAAGATTATTGATATTCCATATTACAATAAGTATTCAGAAAGCCCATTATGTGTTGGTAATGAACAGTATTATTTATGCAAAGAGGGTACAAAGACTTCGGTTTCAGAATCAGAATTTGAAGCATTAATTAATAAGTATATATTAGATAATGAAGCTATTGAAGAACCTGAAAAAGAAGAACCAATTATAGTAAAAGAAGACAATATAATTAATAAAATAATAGATTTTATCTATGAAAATTATGTATATATTCTTCTTTCTGTTATCGTTTTAGGTACGCTTGGTATTATTACAATATTAATTATTAAGAAAAAGAAGAATAATTTTTAAAATATAGATTTATCTATATTTTTTTATTGTAATTTAAGATAAGTATGTTATAATTTTCATATAAAATAGGGGAGTGTGTATGAAAAAAATTTGTATTTTATTTCTGTTTCTTTTTGTGTCTCCATTAATTGTGAATGCAAGTGATAAAATAGTAATTGATAATTATGATACATATATTAATGCAGTTGGTGATAATACATATTACTATTATGATACTTACAATACTAAGATAACATCAGAAGGACAAAGGAATACATTTTACTTTATTGCAACAATAGCTAAGACGGGAAAGTATTTGTATAGAGGAAATGAATATACTTATACAAATGAAATTGGAGTTATAGATGTTAAATCTGCTCACAATTACTTCTTCTTAAGTGATAACGATAATGATTTAGTATATTTAGGAACAGATGTTAGATTTTTCAGTAAAGAAGATGTCGTTAAGTTCTCATATGATGTGAAACAAGTAGGAGATAAGTTAAAATATAGTAATGACATCAATTTGATAGTTGCTCAAAGTAATTACGATATAAATAAAGTAACATTTAAAATAGTTTTACCCGAGGATTCAAAAAGAATGAAAGTTTCATTTAGTATTGATGGTATAAATTATTATAGTGGTATGAATCCTTTAGATTATACATATGAAGATAATGTTATTGATGGAGAATATACGGATACAATAAAATCAGGCAGCAAATTATATGTTAGATTAGATGGTTCGCCAGTAATTGATTATAAAGAAATAACTATAATTTCACTTATGATAATAATATTAATAATACTAATATATATACTAAAATCAGGAATATTTAAAAGCAATAAATCAGTAGATAGTAATAAAAAAATATGATATACTTATTAGAGAATAGAAAGGAAGATAAATATGGGGAATTTAGGATTTAAATTAAAAAGGTTTTTTCAAAATAAAAATACAGTAACTATTATAGGATTATTATTGGTTATTGCAATAATTGGATTTGGATACAATTATCGTGTTCAGCAAGCTATTAATCCGATTAAGAATATTCCTTATGCTAAAGTTACTATTCAACCAAGAACAAAAATAACGGAAGACATGATTGGATATACTAATATACCTCCAGCAATGATGATGGGAAGCGTAATTAAGAATGCAAAAGATATTATTAGTAAATGGTCTAATTACAACACAATAATACCAAAAGGAAGTTTATTTTTTAAAGATACTGTAGTTGAGGTTTCTCAATTGCCAGATTCAGCTTTCATAAGCATTGAAGAGGGATATACAGCATATAATTTATCAGTTAATACTCAAACTACTTATGGAAACTCAATATTCCCTGGCAACTATATTGATCTTTACTTTAAAGCTTTAAATGCTGATGGTAAGATAATTGTTGGAAAACTAGTTTCAAATATAAAAGTTCTTGCAGTTAAAGATAACAAAGGAAATCATGTTTTTGAAAACAGTAAAGATACTAAAACTCCAAGTATAATAATATTTGCAGTTCCTGAAGAAATGCATATAATGTTAAGAAAGGCCTCTTATTTAGTAAATGTTAGAACAGTATCTGCAGAATTAATACCTGTTCCAAGTACTGAATCTTATAGTACTGAACCAGGATCAATTACATTAAGTAGTCAATACTTGAAGTCTTTTATTGAAGTAAATACTGGATTTATAAACGAAGAATAACAACATTAAGGGGTTGATAATATGGATACTATGTTTACTAATGTAGACTTTGGACCCTTAGCTAAATATTTAGAAAATGATGATATAACTGACGTTTCATATAGTAATAATGGACAATTGTGGTTAAAGTCTTTATCTAAAGGTGTATATAGAGCTGAAGTTCAAGATGTTACAAATGCAGTAGTAGAGAAATTAGCATTTCAATGTGCAAATATGATGGGTAAAACTTTCAATATGGCACATCCTTTTTTGGATGCTGAAAGTGCACAACTTCGTTTAAACTTTGTACATGAATCAATAGCTAGTAATGGTATTGCATTGTTATTACGTAAGACTCCTGCAAAAATAAGACTTGTTAAAGAAAAGATATTAGAAGAAAATTACATTACTGAAAATATACATGATTTCTTAATGAAATGTGTAGAAGGACATTGCAATATAATTGTAAGTGGTGAAACAGGTACTGGTAAAACAGAATTTGTAAAATATTTAGCAGCACATACAAAAGAGGATGAAAAATTAATTACAATAGAAGATACTTTGGAATTACATTTAGATAAAATATTTCCAAAGAGAGATATTGTAGCGATGAAAATAAACAATATTGCATCATATTCAGAAGTATTGGTTACTTGTATGAGACAAAATCCAAGATGGATATTATTATCAGAAGTTCGTAGTGCTGAAGC
>CAZPCX010000022.1:0-7523 GCA_964585265.1 uncultured Muribaculaceae bacterium
TTTTCTTTATATGCTGCATTAGTACCATTTCTATAGTCTTTACTTTCATTAAATCTTGACATTAAAACATAAGAAACATAATCTATGTTCTCAGAATACCCATATTTTTTTAGTAAATCTTCAATAATTTTATCGTTTAATTTATATTCCAATGAATGTTGAATTATTTTTTTTCTTATTTCTTCTTTATGTTCTACATTTGTTACTTTAATTTTTTCAAGTGCTGGATAAACTAATTCTCCAATAAATCCAGTTCTTAAAGCTTCAGATGCTTTCTTTCCAAAGTTTTTATATTCTTCTGGTCTTTCAACAAAACCTTTTATATTCTGAATCATTGTACCATTGTTATTTATTATTTTTCTGTCATATTTTAATAAAATACAACTTCTAATTTTGATTTCGCCTTTAGCAACGGTTTTAATAAATTTCATATTCTTACCAAGATCTAAATTACGACTCTTAAAGAAATCAACTACTGTACTTTTCTTTATATATGTTCCTTCAATTCTTTGATTATCAGTATCTAGTGTTTTACTTAGAAAGTCTTCCGCTAATTGATTTAAATCAGAAAATTTCATTGTGTATTTGTCTAGTTGTTTTAGTGTATTAAACTTCATGGAAATAGTTTCTCCACATTCTTTAGAAATATAAAATTCTTCTGGTAAAAAAAATGTTAAATGATATAAATCTTTCTTCTTTTTGTATTTCATTGGAATTCCCCCTCAATGGTTTGTTATAATATCATTTTTGCATTTCAATGTCAATTTCTATTAGACTCATCTAGCTCAATTAAAACTTCTCTTGGCTTAGATCCATTTGGAGGACCAACTATTCCTCTTTCTTCGAGTAAATCAACTATTCTTGCTGCTCTATTATATCCAAGTTTATATCTTCTTTGTAATAGAGATGCACTTGCTTTTTGTGTTTTAATTACAAATTCTACTATTTCATTATATAAAGGATCTTCATATTCATCTTCATCATCTTTATGCATCATAGTTGATTCTGCTTCTACTAATGTATATCTATCATCAAATTGTGCTTTTTGTTGTGAAATTGTATAATCAACAACCTTCTTTATTTCAGAATCTTTTACATATGCTCCTTGTATACGAATAGGAGTATTTTCACCCATAGGCAAGAATAGCATATCTCCTTTACCTAATAATTTCTCTGCCCCAAGCATATCTAGAATAGTTCTAGAATCTACACTTGAAGATACTGCAAATGAAATACGTGATGGTATATTTGCTTTTACTAACCCAGTTATTACATCTACTGATGGTCTTTGAGTAGCAACAATTAAATGTATTCCTGCTGCTCTTGCCATTTGAGTAATTCTCATTATTGAATCTTCTACTTCTTTAGCTGCAATTAACATTAAATCTGCTAGCTCATCTATTATTATTACTATATATGGTAATTTTTCTAAATCACCATTCATATTTTTATTTCTTTCATTTACATGTTCATTATAATCACTAATATTCTTAGTATTTGTTTCATTAAATAAGCTATATCTTCTTTCCATTTCACTTACCATTCTACCAAGTGCAAGTGATGCTTTTCTAGGATCTGTTACAACTGGCATTAATAAATGAGGAATACCATTATATATACTCATTTCTACTTTTTTAGGATCAATTAAAACCAATTTAACTTCATCTGGTGTTGTTCTTAATAATATAGATATAATTATTGAATTTATACAACAACTCTTACCAGATCCAGTTGCTCCTGCTACTAATAAGTGAGGTGTATTATTTATTTCCATATATATAGTTTTACCCATTATATTCTTACCTAAAGCAACACATAATTTACTATTATTCATAGCTGTAGGAATATCTTCAAATACATCTCTTAATGTAACAATAGTATTTTGTGCATTTGGTAATTCAATTCCAATTGTATTCTTACCAGGAATAGGTGCTTGAATTCTAACATTCTTAGCTGCTAAAGCAAGAGATATCTCTCTACTAATTCCAAGTACTTTACTTATTTTAGTACCAGATTTTAATTCCATTTCATATAAAGTAACTGCTGGTCCAACATTAACTCCAACCACTTTTGCAATTACATCAAAGTCCTCTAATACCTTTTCTAATCTTTCTACATTGTATTTAATATTTTGTTTACTTTCATTAACATTGTTCTTAACTTTTTGATCTAATAATAACTTGTAATTAGGTAATATATAATTACCATTTTTAGTAGCTTTATATCTATCTACTTCTACATCAACACTATCACTTTTCTTTTCTACATTACTTAATTCATTAAAATTAGATATTATCTTTTTATGTTCTAATTCTTTAGTATCATCTTTTACTATTTCTTTTATCTTCTTATTAAATTTAATATCTCTTACTTTCTTAATAATATATTTAATTAAATCTATTATAGAAAAATTAAGTACTAATCCTGCTCCTATAGTCATTAATACAATAGATACTATTTTAGCCCCAATAGAAGATAATAACTTAACAAATAATATTGTTGTATAAGCTCCTATTACTCCTCCACCAGCGGGATTAAAAGTGCCTTTAATTGCATCTAACATTTGTTCATAACAAACTTTAGTAGCATCAAATATATTTAATTCTATTGCATTTAAATTTACGTAATTTATATGTATTAAAGAAAGAGTACCTATTATAAATACATATAAACCTACTAATTTAATATTAAAGAATTTAAATTTATCTCTTGCTACTATTATATATAATCCATATAAAAATATTGCTATAAAATTAAAGAAATACATAGCACCAGTTAAAAACATTGACATTCCAGATATAAACTTACCAATTACACCAAAATGCTCAGTAGTTAATCCTGCTCCAATTCCAATAACACCTATTAACATTAAAATAGAACCAACTATTTCTTTGTTCTTAGAAAAGAAACTTCTTTTCTTATATTTTCTATGTTTTAACTTAAACATCAAACCACCTCTATTACATATTGATTATAACAAATATAAGATAAAAAAGATATATTGCATATCTTTTTTTACTTTGTTTTCTCGTAATATTTTATAACTTCTTTAGCACTAATACCTACTATTATTCCTGTTGGTATAGATAATAATAGTAAATATGGTAAGTAATAAACAATATTTATATTATTCAAAAATATTATTGCTACTATTATTTGACCAATACTATGTGCAACTGCACCAACTATACTTACTCCTACTATTGATAACTTCATCTTCTTAAATAGCATCATAAATAAAATACTCATCAATGCTCCTGATAAACTAAAGAAGAACATAATACTAAATAATCCTGTTCTAAGTATTCCAACTATTATTATTCTTAATATTGAAACATATAATGCTTCTTTAAAAGAATACATGTATAGCACAAATACTATAACTGCATTCGCTAATCCAAGTTTAATACCAGGAACAATAGTTCCAACAACTGGTATCATACTTTCTAATATACTCAATACTATAGATAAAGATAATAGCATTGATAATCTAACTAACTTTCTAGTATCCATAAATCACCTTACAACTGAATCTATATCAGTTTGTTCTACAATTTTAATTACTATTTTATTAGGTAAACATATTATTGGTTCTAAAGAAGAAGACACAAATCCCATATTAGAACATATATGATTTTTTGAATTTTCTTCTACAACTCTTATCTTACTATCTAATACTTCTATTACAACAGATCCATTATAACCTTCTACAATATATGTAGAATCAATACTTAAATCTATCTTTTTTACAATATCATTCTCATAATATACATAAGCATAATTTCCAGATTTATTACTAGAAAAAAGTAATAACATCAACGAAGATATTATTAAAATTATTGCTATTAATAATAAATCCTTCTTATTCATAAATATTATATCCTTCCGAATAATATATTTTATCATCTAATCCATACCATAAAGCTTCAACATTATCTAAAGAGTTTATATAATTAATACCATCTTCTATTGGTATTAAGAATAAATATGTAGATAATATATCTCCAAGTCCACTATCTGATGTTATTACAGATACACCTAAAGAATAATTAGATGGATATAAAGTAACTGGATCTATAATATGATGATATCTAATATTATTGTATTCATAATATCTTTCATATCCACCACTAGTTACTACTGATATATTGTTTCCATTTACTACTTCGTACACTAAAAATTTATCATTTGGATTTTCAATTCCAACTTTATATTTACCATCAGAATAATGATCTCCAGTCTTAACATTCCCTCCGGCATTTATTAAATATGAATTATATCCAAGTTCTTCTAGTTTATTACCTATTAATTCAGTTACATATCCTTTTGCATATGCTCCAAGATCAATCTTTACATCATTGTATTTAGTATATAAATTATCATTTAATACAATATCAAATATTGAATTAGAAGATAATGCTAATAATTCTTCTTCGCTAGGTATACCTTCTCCAGATTCTCTATATTGTCTCCATAAATCAATTGCATTACCAAGTGCTATATTTACTTTCCCAGATGTTATAGAATATGCATTTATTCCATAAGAAATAATGTCTTTTAATTTATCATCTATTGTTACAGCTTCACCATTCTCAAGTATATTATTTAAATAATAAACATTATTAATTGTATAGTATTCAGTATATCTATCACATAATACATCGTATTCAATAAATATATTATCAATTTCAGTGAATACAGAGTCTCTATTTTCTTTCTCTAAATCATATACCTTAACATTAATATAAGTATCCATATAAAACATATTAAATTCTTCATAATTTTTATTGCTACATCCACATACTAATAAAACTAATATTAATAATATAATTTTCTTCATAATATTACCTCTCCATATAAACTCCATGACTTATTAGATGTAACCTTAGCATTAATTATCTTACCAATACAATCTTCTTTACATTTTACATTAATAAGTTTATTAGTATCAGTATAACCAACATAATAATCAGGCTTACTACTTTTACCATCTATTAATACCGATACAATTGTTCCAACTAATTTCTCATTACTTTTAAATGAATACTCATTTATTAGCTTATTTAATATAGATAATCTCTTATCCTTTTCTTCTAAACTGATATTATCTTTTATTAATGCTGCAGGAGTACCTACTCTCGGAGAATATACAAATGTATATGCACCGTCAAATTTACACTTGTTTACTAAATCTAACGTTTCATTAAAATCTTCTTCACTCTCATTTGGAAATCCAACAATAATATCTGTTGTAATTGAACATCCCTCTACATTATCTCTAATCTTTGATACTAATTCTATATAACTTTCTTTAGTATACTTTCTACCCATTAATTTTAATATATTATTACTACCACTTTGTACCGGAAGATGAATATGAGGAATAATATTATTTCTTTCTTTCATTAACTTAATTATATCTTCACTAAATTCCCATGGATTACTTGTTACAAATCTTATTCTAGGAATATTAATATCACTTACTTCTTTTAATAGATCACTAAATGAATAACCAAGATCTTTTCCATAAGAGTTTACATTTTGTCCTAATAAAGTAACTTCCATATATCCTTTATATAATAAATCTTTTACTTCATTAACTATATCTTCTTTTAATCTACTCTTCTCTCTACCTCTAGTATAAGGAACAATACAATAAGTACAAAAATTATCACAACCATATGAAATATTTACAAAAGCTTTATGATTATTAACTCTCTTAATTGGTAAATCTTCTAAAATATCATCAGAATTATTCTTTACTTCTATTATTTGACTATTAGAATCTATACTCTCATAAATAATTCTAGGCATATCTTCTATATTATGTGTTCCTATTACAAAATCAACAAATTTCTTATTATTAATTATATTTTCTACAACAGATTCTTCTTGAGACATACATCCACATACACCAATAATAATATTCTTTGATTCTTTTAAATTTTTAAGTCTTCCTAACATACCATAAACCTTATTATGAGTATTCTCTCTTATAGCACAAGTATTTAATATGTTTAAATCTGCCGATAAATAATTAGGAGCACTCTTAAACCCCATTTGTTCTAATATACCGCTTATTACTTCAGAATCTCTTTCATTCATTTGACAACCATAAGTACGAATAAAATAAGTCTTATTATTACCAATAGACTTGTATTTATCATCTATATTAAAATCTCTAATTATATTTGTCTTACATTTATTTCTTTTTCTCTCATCTTTTATATTTGGAACATTCATAATCCACCTCAGACAAAATAATTATAGCACATTACTTATTCTTTTTCTTATTGCACACAGCATAATTAATAACCTTATTACCATATTTTTCATTTATCTTATCAATTGTCTTTTCTAATTTTTCTACTTCTCTTTTATCATTAGTATCGAATAAAGATAATTGAACATCTTTATTCTTAGTAAAAGAAGTAAAACTAATACCCACAAGTCTTATTGGTTCGTCTTTATATAATTTATCTAGTAAACACAAACATTCTTTATATATATCATTTGTAGTATTAGTAGCATTATCTATTTTCTTTTGACAAGAATAATGAACAAAATTACTATTCTTTAAAATTAATGATATTACTGATGCATATACATTCATGTTTCTAAGTTTTATGCATAATTCATTTACTAAATCTATAAGAGCTTCTTTTATTTCATCTTTACTAATCAAATCTTTTGGATAAGTTTTAGACATACTCATTCCTTTATTATCAGAAGGAATAGCAATTACTTCACTATTATCAATACCATTAGCAAAATCTTTCATCATATGTGCTTGATTCTTAAATGTCTTTTCTAACTCAAAAAAATTATAATTAGCAAGATCTCCAATTGTTTTTACATTTAAAATATTTAACTTTTTAACAGTTTCTCTACCAATCATAAATAAATCACTAACTGGTAAGCTCCACATTTTATCTTTAACTTCATCCATAAACAAAGTATGTACCTTATCCGGTTTAGAAAAATCAGATGCCATCTTAGCACATAATTTATTATTACCTATACCTATATTAACTGTCCATCCATACTTATTCTTTATTTCTTCTTTTATTTTATTTGCTAATAATACTGCATCTCCAAATAATTGTTCCATACCTGTATAATCAATATAACATTCATCAATAGATGCTCTCTCTACTTTTGGAGAATAATTTAATAAATAATTATATAAATTATTAGATTCTCTTTCATATATATCAAAATGAGGAGGATATATTTTTAATTCTTTACATTTTCTTAAAGCATTATAAATAGATTCTCCTGTAACTATTCCATATTTCTTAGAAGGTATTGATTTAGCTAATACAATACCATGTCTTTTAGATTGATCTCCACCAATAACAGAAGGAATACTTCTAATATCAATATTAGAACCATTCTTCAACATATCAGAGGCTTCCCAAGATAAGTAAGCACTATTCACATCAATATGCATAATTATTCTCATAAAATCACCATTTTAATTATACCACGAACAATTGTTTGTAAAATAAAAAACTAACAAA
>CAZPCX010000023.1:0-7484 GCA_964585265.1 uncultured Muribaculaceae bacterium
TATTATATATTTATGAATTCACTTTTGAGTTTTATATTAAATGTATAACGTTTTCTTCGTTACGGAATTGAGTGCATAGTTTACTATGAACTAAGGTGGTACCACGTATTAGCGTCCTTAGATATATGGTACTTTTTTTATATATGGAGGTTGTATGTGTAAGAGAGCAGTGTTAGTAATTCATGGTTTTGGTGGTAGTATTATTGAAACTGAAAAGTTTATTAATTATGTACAATTAAATACTAATTATGATGTATATGGTTTTACATTACCAGGTCATGAAAAATCAATTGTATCTAATGTAAAATATATAGATTGGATTAATGCTTCTATTGAACAAGTTGAAATACTATTAAAGAAGTATAAAAAGATATATTTAGTAGGACATAGTATGGGAGGAGTTATTGCATCTTATTTAGCAACTAAGTACAAACAAGTGGAAAAATTAGTACTTATTGCTCCTGCATTTATGTACGTAAATTTAAAACAAAATCAAAAGGATATTAAAGCTATGCTATCTAAGAATAAATTACCAGAAGAAGGAATATACGAAGATTTATTATCCAAGATATTTAGGGTACCAATTACAAGTATATTTGAGTTTATGAAGTTAGCTAAAAGGTATCATGATACACCAGAATATATTAAATGTAGTACTTTAATAATACACGGTGATGAAGATGAAATAGTACCTATATCAGCATCTGTATATGCTTATGATGCTATTAAACACAATAAGAAATATATTACATTTGTAAGAGATGTTAAACACAGAGTATTAATTAGTGATAAGAGAGAATTAGTTGCAGAGTATATCATTAAATACTTTAGAGGAGGATTAAGATGGAAAACAATGAAAAAATCGGAGTTATAAAGGAAAAATTCTTAAAAGATTTAGAGAAGGTAAAAAATTCTGAATCTTTAGAAGAATTAAGAATTAAATATTTAGGTAAGAAGAGTGAAGTAAGTGAGATTTATAGTAGTCTTAAAAGTTTAAGTGATTCTGAGAAGAAGAGTTTCGGTTTAGTTATAAATGAGTTAAAGAATGAAATAGAAACTAAGATTAATGAATTAAAATCTTCTTTTGATTCTATTTTATTAAATGATAAATTAAATAATGAAAAGATAGATGTATCTTTACCTGCAACTAAGATAAATGCTGGATCAACTCATCCTATTACAAAGGTAATTGAAGAAGTTGAATCTTTATTTGTATCTATGGGATATGATGTTGTAGATGGACCAGAATTAGAATTAGATAAGTATAATTTTGAATGTTTGAATATACCAAAAGGGCATCCTGTTAGAGATACTCAAGATAGTTTCTTTATTAATGAAGAATGGCTTCTTAGAACTCAAACATCCCCTGTACAAGTTAGAACTATGGAAGCTAATGTAGAAAAAGGACCTATTAAGATTATATGTCCTGGTAAGGTATATAGAAAAGATAATGATGATGCTACTCATTCTCATCAATTTACTCAAATTGAAGGATTAGTAATTGGTGAAAATATATCTATGTCTGATTTAAAGGGTACTTTAGAAATGTTTGCCAAGAATATATTTGGTAAAAATAGAGAGATTAGATTTAGACCTAGTTATTTTCCATTTACAGAACCTAGTATTGAGGTAGATGTAAGTTGTTTTAATTGTAATAAAAAAGGTTGTCCAATATGTAAAAATACTGGATGGATTGAAATATTAGGAGCTGGTATGGTTCATCCTAATGTATTAAAAATGAGTGGTTATGATGGTGATAAATATACTGGTTTTGCTTTTGGTATGGGAGCAGAAAGAATAGCAATGCTTAAGTATAGAATACCTGATGTTAGAATGTTTTATACAAATGACATTAGATTTTTAAAACAATTCAATAAGATTGAAGGTGATTACAAATGAGAGTAAGTACTAATTGGTTAAAGGATTATATTGATATTGATGTTACTTCATCTGAGATAGCTAGAGATATGCTTTCTATTGGTAATGAAGCAGTATCTATTAATAGGATTAGTGAATCTTCAAATTTAGTTGTTGGATTAGTATTGGAAAAACAAAAACATCCAACTTCAGATCATTTAAATGTATTAAAAGTAGATTTAAAAGATAATGTTTATACTATTGTTTGTGGAGCATCTAATGTAGATGTAAATCAAAAGGTTATAGTAGCAAGAGTGGGAGCAAATTTACCTAATGATATTAAGATTGAAAAAGTAGAAATACGCGGTGTTGAATCATGTGGTATGGTTTGTTCTTTAAGTGAACTTGGTATTGAATCTAAGTACATGAATGAAAAAGAAAAAGAAGGAATATATGTATTACCTGATGATGCTGTAGTTGGTGAAGATGCACTAGATTATATGCATTTTGATGATGTAGTTATTGAATATGATTTAACTGCAAATAGAAGTGATTTACTTAGTATGATTGGAATGTCATATGAAGTTGGTGCTATCTACAATAAGGATGTTAAATTTCCAAAAATTAATATTAAGGAAGTAAAAGAAAAGACTAAAGATTTAATTAATATTAAATCTAAGACTGATAAGTGTAATGCTTATTTAAGTAGAATTGTAAAAGATGTAGTTATTAAAGAGAGTCCTTTATTTATAAAAGCTAGATTAATAGCGGCAGGTATTAGACCAATTAATAATGTAGTAGATATTAGTAATTATGTAATGCTTGAATATGGACAACCACTTCATTTCTTTGATTACGATAAAATAGATAAAAATATAATAGTTAGAATGGCAGGAGAGAACGAAGAAATAACTACACTTGATGGTATTAAGAGAGTTCTTAATATTGAAGATATACTTATTACTACTGATAAAGAACCAATAGCAATTGCAGGAGTAATGGGTGGATTATCTAGTGAAGTAGATAATAATACTAAGAATATATTAATTGAAAGTGCTTCATTTAACAATTTAAATATTAGAAATACTTCTAAAAGAATACTTAGAAGTGAATCTAGTATTAGATTTGAAAAAGGTATTAATCCTGATGTTCTTGAGAAAGCAATTGATAGAGCAGCATATTTATTACAAGAATATGCTATGGGTAAAGTATTAAGAGGAGTAGTAGGATTTAATAATTTAAAGGTTGAAGATAAAGAAATACATGTTGATTTAAATAAAATTAATAGTGTATTAGGTATGACTTTAAAAGTTAAAGATGTAGAGACTGTATTTAAGAAATTAGATTTTAAATTTGATACTTCTAAAGATAAATTTAAAGTATTAGTGCCATCTAGAAGACTAGATATATCTATTAAAGAAGACTTAATAGAAGAAGTAGGAAGAATACATGGATATGACAATATGATTGGTACTTCTCCTATGGGTATAACTAAGATGGGTTCATATAATGATAAATATTTATATTTAAAGAGAATACATAATAGATTAAGGTCTTTAGGTTTAAATGAAATAATTAGTTATTCTTTAACTAATAATGAAGATATTAAGAAGTTTACAAATGATGAATTTAAAGAGATTGGACTTACTTCATATTTAAATGAAGATAGAAAAGTATTAAGATATAGTTTAATACCATCTATGTTAGATGTTATTGAATATAATTTATTTAGAAATAATAAAGATATTATGTTATATGAAATAGGAAGAAGTTTTTATAACTCAGATACATATAAAGAGGAATCTAAATTATGTATTGGTATTCTTGGTAATTATGTAATAAATAATTGGGAGAATAAAAAGATAGAGTGTAATTTCTATTTATTAAAAGGAATATTAGAAAATCTATTAAATTATCTAGGCTATTCTAATAGATATAAGATAGAAAGTGATATTAATTGTCCTAAGGAATATCATCCTGGTAAGACTGCTAAAGTAACATTAGATGATGACTTCATAGGTTATATTGGATGTATTAATCCAACTGTAAATAAGAATGAAATATATTTTTTAGAATTAAATATAGATCATATATTTAATAAGAATATAAAGAATATTAGATATGAAGAAATACCAAAATATCCAAGTATTGTTAAAGATATGGCATTTATATTTGATAAAGATATTAAATCAATTGATGTAATAAATTTAATTAAAGAAGTTGGTACTAATGTTATAGATGTAGATGTATTTGATTTATATAGTGGAGATAAGATTGAAAAGGATAAGAAATCAATTGCATTCTCAATTACATTTAATGATTTAAATAAAACTTTAACTGATACTGAAACTAATACAATATTTAACAGCATTATCAAGGAAGTAGAATGTAAGTTTAATGCTCAATTAAGAAATAAATAGTATATTTTTAATTTATTATATGATAAAATATTATTATAAATATAGAAGGAGGAAAATATATGACATGGTTATGGATTACATTAGGTGTTGTTGCTTTAATATTAATATTTCTAGCTACTAATTATAATAGTTTAGTACAACTAAGAAATAAGGTAAGAGATCAATGGGCTCAAGTAGATGTACAATTGAAGAAAAGATTTGATTTAGTACCTAACTTAGTAGAAACAGTAAAGGGATATGCTAAACACGAAAAGGAAACTTTTGAAAAGGTTATCGAAGCAAGATCAAAATTCGGATCTGCTAGAACACCAGAAACAGAAATGGAAGCTTCTGGAGAGTTAACAAAAGCTCTTGGAAGAATAATGATGTTAGCAGAATCTTATCCAGAATTAAAATCAGATAAGAATTTCTTAAAATTACAAGAGGACTTAAAAGACGTAGAAGAAAAAATTGCTTATGCTAGACAATTTTATAATGATCGTGTGTTAAGTTATATGGATAAAATTCAAATGTTCCCATCAAATATAGTAGCTTCAATGTTTAAATTTAAAGAAGTTAAATACTTTGAAGCATCTGCAGACGAAAAAGAAACACCAAAAGTATCATTTGAATAATAAAACTAATAAACTTACATAAATGTAAGTTTATTTTTTAGGAGGAAGTATGAAAAAGTTAGTATTGTTATTAGTTTCATTTCTAGTTGGTCTTACTACAGTAAATGCTTTAAATGTAAATTATACTATTGATGCTTTTTATGTAAATGCAACAGTAACTGAAGATGGAGATATGCTTGTAAAAGAAGCCATTGTTCAAAGGGGATCTTTTAACGGCTATTCTAGAGAAATAGATATAATTGGAGCAAATTCAATATATAATGCAAGTGATATTGAATTAATAAGTGTGTGTAGGTCTTATAAAACAGATTTTTCTGCATTAGATGATGATTATACTTGTTTTAGTGAGGTATCTTATGCATCTCTTGGAGATTCTTTAGTATATGAAAAGACTTCGTATGGTAGTGGTTTTGCATTAAAAATGTTTAATTACACAGAATATGATTCTACTACGTATGTAATAGAATACTTATTAAAAGATGTAGTAATAGTTCATAATGATTTAGCAGAACTAAGATGGAATTTTGTACCAAATGGTTTTAGAGATGCCATTGGATCAACAAAAATAGTGGTTAATTTACCTAATGATTCAGAATTATTAAGAGTATGGACTCATGGACCTCTTTATGGGGAAAATAGAATAATAGATGAAAAATCAATAGAATATATAGATTCTGGGATAGAAAAAGAAACAGCAGTTGATGTAAGAATGGTGTTTGATAAAAATATAATAATTGGAGCTTCCAAAACAACAACAGATAATAAATTAAATACAATTATTGAAGAAGAAACTGAATTATCTGAGCAAGCAAATAATTTAAGAGAACAATTAAAGAAAAAACAAGAATTAATTTTAGGTGTTATAGCAGTCTTTTCGTTTTTTTGGATAATAGGTTTAATTATTATATGGGTTCGTTTATACAAAAAACATGATAAAGAATATAAGAGCGATTTTAATGAAAAATATTTTAGAGATTTTCCCGAAAATTATTCACCAGAAATAGTTCAATATCTTATGAAAGAAAAGATTGATACTACAGCAGTGTCTTCATCAATCTTAAATATAATTAGGAAAAAAGGGTTAAATATACAAGAATTAAATAAGAAAGAAGGGCTTCTATTTAAAAAGGATGTAAAAGATTATTTATTAATTAAAAATAATGAAATAGAACCTTTAACAGAAGAAGAAATATTACTAAGAGATTGGTTTTTAACTAACTATGGTAATGGTAATCAATTTGAATTATCAGCAATAAAGAAACGTATTACAAATGAAACAGAAGCAAGAGAATTTATTTGGAAATATAACGAATGGAAAAGAGCAGTAACAATAAAAGCAAAAAATGAAATGTTTTTTGAAAATAATGATAAAAACAAAGTATGGTCATTTGGTTATGCTTTATTGCCATTTTTAATGTCTTTGGCAAATTTATTTGCAGCAATACTATTTATACCAAGTATTGCATTCATGATATACGTTGGTAAATTTTCAAAAAGAACAAAAAAAGGTAATGATCAATATATGAGATGGAATGCATTAAGAAATTTCTTAAATGATTTCGGAACATTTAAAGATAAAGAATTACCAGAGATATATTTATGGGAGAAATATTTAGTATATGCAAATGTATTTGGAATAGCAGACAAATTAAGAAAAGAAATGGAAATCAAACTTGTAAATGTTAATGATACAAATACAACGTTAAATGCATTTAGTTATTTATATATAAGTAATGCAATAAATCAAAATATTACTAGTTCAATAGGAAGTGCATTTTCTGCTGCAAATGCTAAAATAGCAGCATCTGCTGCATCATCTGCAGGAGGATTCGGAGGAGGATCTTCTGGCGGCGGAGGCGGAGGCGGCGGAGGCGGCGGAGGCGGTGGCTTCTAACAAAACATATAAAAGAGCTTAGCTCTTTTTTATTTGCATACAAATGTATGTTATAATTGTTATAGGTGGTAATAATGAAGAAAATAGTGTTAGTTGATGGTAATAATCTATTATTTAGAAGTTATTATGCAACTATATATACTGGAAATATGATGAAGAATAGTAAGGGATTTCCTACTAATGCATTATATGGATTTGTTAATATGATGAATAAGATTATTAATGAAGAAAAACCAGAATATATGTTGGTAGCGTTAGATATTGGCAAAACTTTTAGACATGATAGTTATGATAATTATAAGGCAGGTAGAGCAGAGACACCTGAAGAATTAAAGATTCAAATTGAATATGCTTCTTGTATGATGGATGCTATGGGAATTCCGCATGCTTCTCATCTTGGATATGAAGCAGATGATGTTATTGGTACTTTATGTAAGAAAGCAGAATCAAAAGATTATGATGTATTAATTGTTAGCAGTGATAGAGATTTATTACAATTAATAAATGATAATGTATCTGTTAAGTTATTAAAAACTAGTGACTATAAATTGTTAAATATATCTAATTTTGAAAAAGAGTATAGTATAGAACCGAATAAGATTATTGATTTAAAAGGATTACAAGGTGATGCATCTGATAATATACCGGGAGTAAAAGGCATAGGAGAAAAAACGGCATTAAAACTATTACAAGAATATA
>CAZPCX010000024.1:0-5078 GCA_964585265.1 uncultured Muribaculaceae bacterium
ATGGTGATAATATGAAAAGGGTGTTGTGTATTGGAAATGCTTCTTATGATGTTACTTTATGTATGGATAGTTTTCCTGTTGAAAATAAGAAGTATAGAGTACCAGAAAGAGTAGAGGGTGGTGGAGGTCCTGCTGCTAGTGCTGCTTATTTATTAGGTAAATGGGGAGTAGAAACTTATTTTGCTGGTGTTGTTGGTGATGATAATTATGGTAGAAAAATTGAAAAAGAATTTAAATCAATTGGAGTAAATACTGAGTATCTTGATTTTGATAAAGATAATGATACTACTCTTAGTTTTATTGTAGTTAATACTAGTAATGGTAGTAGAACAGTATTTGCAAACAGAGATTCTGATATTAAATATAGATTAAATATAAATGTTGAACCCGATTATATATTAATGGATGGACAAGAATACGAAGCTAGTATAAATGTTATGGAAAGATATCCAAATGCAGTTACTATAATAGATGCAGGTAGAAATATTCCTAATGTAGTTGATTTAGCTAAGAAAGTAGATTATGTAGTATGTTCTAGAGATTTTGCAGAAAGTTATACTGGAATTATTATTGATTTTAATAATCCTGATTCTATTAAATCTCTATATAATAAAATGAGTATTGATTTTAAAAATGTAGTTATTACTTTAGAAGAAAAAGGTTCTATGTACAAAGATAATAATAATATAATTATTATGCCTAGTATTAAAGTAGATGTTAAAGATTCTACTGGAGCTGGAGATTACTTCCATGGTGCATTCATTTATTGTCTAATAAATAATTTTGATATTAATAAGACAATTAAGATTAGTAATGTAGCAGGAGCATTATCAACTACTAAGATAGGTGCTAGAAATTCAGTACCTTCTTTAGAAGAAGTCATGAAATATGTTCAGTGATATAATTGGAATTGATAATTTAAATACTTTAGATTTACATGGAGAGATTGTAGATATTGCTAGAGTAAGAGTTATTGATTTTATAAACGATAATTATAAGATAGGTAATAGATATGCAGTTATAATACATGGTAAAGGTACTATGAAAATTAAAAATATGACACATGAGGTATTAAAGAATAGTGAACTAGTTGAAGATTATAAATTGTATTATTTTAATGATGGATGTACTATTATAAAAATTAAACAATACACTTAATGTGTATTTTTTGGAGGTAATATGCAACTAAAAGTAAGTGTAATTGATATATTCTATAAGAGTGAAAAAGGTTTTATGGTGGGTAATTCAAAAATATTAGAAACACCATCTGAATATAAAGAATATGAAAATACCACCATTACATTCTCAGGAGAATTTCCAGAATTACTAAAAGATAACACATATATTTTTTATGGGTCATTCGTTAATCATCCAAAATATGGTGATCAATTTAAAGTTGATAATTGTGAGAAGATCATGCCAGAAGGTAAGAGTGCAATTGTATCATTTCTTTCTTCTGGATTATTTCCGAAAGTTGGTATTAAGACTGCAGTTAAAATAGTAGATAAACTTGGTGAAGATGCTCTTGATTTAATAATTGATAATTATAATAATTTATTAACAGTACCTAATATGACAGAGAAGAGAGCTATAGATATATATAATATATTAAAACAAGAAAAAGAAAGTTATAAAGTTGTTATATATTTACAAGATATGGGTTTTACTTTTAATGAAGCAACTAAAATATATAAGATTTATAAAAGTAATTCTTTAGATAATATTGATAATAATATTTATTCAATAGTAGAAGATGTAAAAGATATTGGATTTCTTACTGTTGATAAAATAGCTATTTCTATGAATATTCAGAAAGATGATATTAGAAGAATATATGCATGCATTATTTACTGTATCTATGATTTTTGTATGTCTACTGGTAGTACTTATGTTAATTCAGAAGATATATATTTAAGAATATGTGATGTTCTTGGCATGACATTAGATATTAAAACAATAGAAGATTATTTATTTAATTTAAATAAACAAGGTAAGATAATTATTATTGATGATAAATATTATATAAGAGATTTCTATGAGTGTGAAGTATATATATCTAATAGAGTTGTTGGTTTGTTATCAATTGGTAAAGATAAAGTTAAGAAGATGGATAATTATATTAGTATGCTTGAGAATCTATTTAATATTAAGTACAATAAATTACAAAAAGAAGCAATTATATCTAGTGTAGAGAATAACTTTACAATTATTACTGGAGGTCCTGGTACTGGTAAGACTACTATTATAAAAGGAGTAGTAGAATTATATAAGAATATAGCTTGTCTTTCAGAAGAAGGAATGTGCAATGATATTGCTTTATTAGCACCTACTGGAAGAGCAGCTAAAAGAATTAAGGAAGCAACTGGTTTTAATGCATCTACTATTCATAGATTTTTAAAATTTAATAAAGAAACTAATGATTTTGGAATAAATAAAAATAATAGAAGTGAAGCTAAATTTTTAATAGTAGATGAAGCTAGTATGATAGATATGTTTTTATTTAGAAGTTTATTAGAAGGTTTAAATAAAGAAGTAAAAATAGTGTTAGTAGGTGATTATAATCAATTACCTAGTATATTACCAGGAGAGATATTAAAGGATCTGATTGGTAGTAATAAGGTACCTTTAATTGAGTTAAATGAACTATATAGACAAAAAGAAGATTCATATATAGTAGAGTTTGCTAATGAAATTAAAGATGGTAAATTAAATGATTTTGAAAGTAAGAAATCAGATTATAGTTTTATAAAGTGTGATAAGTATAATATAGAAAACATGATAGTAGAAGTATGTAAGAAAGCAATTAATAAGAACTATTCATATAAAGAAATACAAGTATTAATACCAATGTATAAAGGTATTAATGGAATAGATAATATTAATATTAAACTACAAGAAGTATTCAATCCTAAGGATAAATCTAAGAGAGAAATTGAATATAATAAAGTAATATTTAGAGAGAATGATAAGGTATTACAAACTAAGAATATAAGTGATTATGATGTATCTAATGGAGATATAGGTATTATTAAACATATAGGTGATGAGAAAGATAATCATAAGATATTAATTGATTTTGATGGAGAGTGTGTAGAGTATACTAAGACTGATTTAGAGAATGTTAAACTAGGATATGCAATAAGTATTCATAAAGCTCAAGGTAGTGAATTTGATTGTGTAATATTACCTATGGATTTATCTTTTAATAGAATGTTATATAGAAAATTAGTTTATACTGGAGTAACTAGAGCTAAAAAATTACTAATATTAATAGGAGAACCAGAGGCATTATTAAGAGGAGTAAGTAATATATCTAATGATCATAGAAAAACTACTTTAAATCAAATGATTAAGTAATGATAAAGAATTATTATCTTTTAATAATATATAAACAATGTTATAATTCTTATAGTAGGTGATTATATGAAAAAGACTAAAATAATAGCAACATTAGGTCCTTCTTCTAATGATAAAGATATTATTAAAGAAATGATTAAATCTGGAGTAGATGTATTTAGAATTAATTTATCTCATTCTGATCATAAAACTACTGAGGATTTAGTAAAATTAGTTAGAAAAGCTAATAAGGAACTAGATACTAATGCTGGTATTTTAATTGATACTAAAGGACCAGAGATTAGAGTTAATGGTGTTCCTAATGGTTATGTAAATTTATACAAAGAAGATGTAGTAACACTTACTAGTAAGGATTGTATTGATACTGAGAAGACTTTTCATATAACTTATAAAGATATATGTAATGATATTGAAGTAGGTAATAGAATACTTATTGATGATGGCTTAGTAGAATTAATTGTAATAGAGAAAACGAGTTCTGATTTAATATGTGAAGTATTGAATAATTGTAGATTATACAATAATAAGAGTGTAAATATACCTAATGTAGATTTAAATATTGAATTCTTATCTGCTGAAGATGAAGAAGATGTTGCTTTTGCATCATCATTAAATGCTGATTTTATAGCATTATCTTTTGTTAAGAATGCAAATGATGTATTAGATATTAATGATATGTTAATTGGTTTAAGAAATGAACATATGCAAATAATATCTAAGATTGAATGTAAGAATGCAATTGAAGATATTGAAAATATAATTAAAGTTAGTGATGGAATAATGATAGCTAGAGGAGATCTTGGTGTAGAAATGGATCTAGAACAAATTCCAATAATACAAAAAAAGATTGTTAAAGATACTTATATTAAGAATAAGATTAGTATTGTAGCTACAGAGATGTTATCATCTATGGAGCATAAGAATAGACCTACAAGAGCAGAAGTATCGGATGTATCTAATGCTGTATTAGATGGTGTAGATGCTGTTATGTTAAGTGGAGAGACTGCTATAGGAGAGAATCCAGTTAACACTGTAAATACTATGAAAAGAATTATTGAATTTACAGAGCAATCAATTGATTATGAACAATTATTAAATGTACATTCAAATACAAGAAAAGATGATTTAACTTCTACAATAGCATATAGTGTTGTAGATACTGCTAATATATTAAAAGCTAAAGCAATAGTAGCATCAACATTATCTGGTTTTACTGCTAGAAAAGTAAGTGCTTTTAGACCAAGTTGTGTTATATTAGCACCAACACCAAATAAAAGAGTAGCAACAAGTTTATCTTTAAATTGGGGAGTAATACCAGTTATAGTAGATACATTTAGAAGTACAGATGAAATAATAGATGCTGCTGTAATAATATCTAAAGAAATATTAAAATTAGAAAAAGAAGATAAAATAATTATTACTGGAGGATTCCCATTTAAATCAACTAAGAATACTAATTTTATGAAGGTAGAAGAAATAGATTAATAGTAAATATAATCTTAAAGAGTAGTCAATTTAATGACTACTTTTTTTAATTGTGTTATAATTTTTATATGTAGTTATAAGAGGGTGATAGTATGCACGATAAATTAAAACTATTAATAGATAAAATAGGATTAGAGAACGAATATCATTCTTTTTTTAATGAGGGAAAAATAAAAAAACTTGTAATAAATGAGAAGAAAAAAGAATGGCATTTTATTATAGAAATAAAGAATATG
>CAZPCX010000024.1:5178-7381 GCA_964585265.1 uncultured Muribaculaceae bacterium
GTGATGATATTAGTGAAGGATTTAAAAGATGTGGTTTTAATAATAGTATTAAAACGGTTGTAAATGAAGAAAAAAGAAATAAGATAAAGAAAGAAATTGAAGAAGATACTAAGATAAAGATTAAGATTGAGAAACCAAAGTCTAGTGTTATTCTTGGAACTATTATTTCTAAAAAAAAGAATTATGATATTAAAGATATTATTAATGAAGATAACAATGTAGTAATTGAATGTTATGTTTTTGGTGTAGATGAGTTTATATCTTCTAAGAATAATTTTAAAATTCTAACTTTAAAAGTAAGTGATTATACTGATAGTTTGTATTGTAAGATTTTTAGTAAAGATACAGATGAATTTAATAGATTAAAAAGTAGTATTACAGTAGGTAAATGGTTAAAGATAAATGGATATACTAAAAATGATCAATATGCTAAAGATCTTGTTTTAAATGCTAGAGATATAAATGAAATAGATAGTAAAGATACTTTAATAGTAGATGATTGTGATGAGAAGAGAGTGGAACTACATGCCCATACTTTTATGAGTCAAATGGATGGTGTAGTAGATGTAACAAATCTTGTTAATAGAGCTAAAGAATATGGACATAAAGCAATAGCAATAACTGACCATAACTGTGTACAATCTTTTCCAGATGCTTATAATGCTCAAAAAACTATTAAGAAAAATGGTGGAGATATAAAGATTATATATGGTGCAGAATTAAATGTAATTAATGATGAAGTAGATGTTGTTATGGGAGATACAGATGCTCTTATAGATGGAACTACTTATTGTGTATTTGATGTTGAAACAACTGGTTTTAACGCTACTGGTGGTGATGCTTTAATTGAGATAGGTGCTGTTAAGATTCTTAATGGTGAAGTAATAGATAAGTTTGATGAATTAATTAATCCTGGAAGAGAAATACCGGAAAGAATTAGTAAGTTTACTAATATTACTAATGATATGGTTAAGGATTGTAGAAATGAAAAAGATGTAGTTATTGATTTTAAAAATTGGATTGGTGATTTAATTCTTGTAGCGCATAATGCTAAGTTTGATAAATCATTTTTATCAAGTGTATATAATAGACATAAACTTGGAGAATTTAATAATACAATAATAGATACTATGCAATTAAGTAGAATTATAAGTCCTGATGAAGCTAAGCATAATTTATCAATTGTTACTAAAAGATATGAAGTAGAATTTGATGAAGCATCTCATCATAGAGCAGATTATGATGCTTATGCAACTGCTATTGTATTAGATAAGATGTTGAGTAAGATTAGTGCTAGAGGAATTAAAAAGATAAATGAATTAAATTCTCTTATGACTAAAGAAGATATATTTAAGTTTGGTAATATGTATCATACAACAGTATTAGTAAAAAATAATATTGGTATTAAGAATTTATATAAATTAATATCATATGCAAATACTAAGTATGAACAAAAGACTCCTAGAATATTAAAGAGTGAATTAGAGAGTTTAAGAGAAGGATTGTTAATTGGTAGTGCTTGTGCTAATGGAGAGGTATTTAGTAGAGCTAGAAGTGTAAGTGATGATGAATTAATTAGTATAATGAGATACTATGATTTTATAGAAGTACAACCATTAAGTAATTATGATTATTTATTACAACTTGGAGAATTTAATAATGAATTTGAATTAAAGAATCTTGTTGAGAAGATTATTAAATTATCTTTTGAGAATGATTTTACAGTAGTAGCAACTAGTGATTCTCATTGTTTAGATAAGAAAGATAAAATATATAGAGAGATCATTGTTAATCAAAAGAATCCAGGTGGAGGATTACATCCATTAAATAAAAAAGATATAGTTGATATACCTAGTTTTCACTTTAGAACTACAAATGAGATGTTACAAGAATTTAATTTCTTAGAAAAGAAATATATTAAAGATATAGTAATTAATAATACTAATAAGATTGCAGATATGATTGAAGATGTAAAGATTATTAAGAATGAGAAGGAACCATATACTCCTATATTTGAAGGATCTGGTAAAGAGACTACTGATATGGTTTATGAAAAGGTATATGAAGTATATGGAAATCCATTACCAGAGATTGTAGAAACTAGAATTAAAGAAGAATTAAATAGTATTATTACACATGGTTTTGATATTATATATTTAATAGCTCAAAAATTAGTTAAAAAATCTAATGATGATGGATATAT
>CAZPCX010000025.1:0-7346 GCA_964585265.1 uncultured Muribaculaceae bacterium
TCTTATTATATATATATCTAACATTACTTAAATTATTAATTTTAGTTGGTTCTTTTAAAGTTATTCTTGCGTAACCTGCACCAGAATGACCAGTTTCATTTGAACCAGTTGGACTAACCATTATTAAATTACCTGCTATCATACTCATATTAGTAAATTTATATCCACTGTAATGAACTGTTTGACCAGTATGTGTACCTGTTTGAGCTATAGCATTACATCCAGTATAACCAGATATAAATGATGATCCTCCAGCTCCACCTGATGAACAAGTCGCTCCTCCTCCACCATAATAACCGCCACCTCCACCACAACCTCCACCACCAATTCCAAATGATGCCGGATAATATGTTGTAGATTGTGCTATTCCTGGTGTAGTTTGAGTTCCTCCAGTTGCAACACCTGGTGCTAAACCTACTAATGCTCCACCATGTGCCCCGTTTATTACTCCTGATCCACCACCAGCTGCTACCATTATTCTACTAAGTAATGAATTATAATCTTTCCAATTACCTGACACTAATCTTACATCAGTTGCTCCTGCGCCTGGCCATCCTCCACCATTACCTATTCCACCATTAAATGCTTCTACATTTTGAACAGCAGAGCTTTCACCTACATAAACATAAAACGTTTGTCCTTCAAATAAATATAAATCCCCTTTTGTATATGCACCTTTACCATTGCCATTTGGAACACCTGCTCCCCATAATTCAAATGTATATGTTCCATCCATTGGTGCTGTAAATATTTGATAATTACCAGTATAAGCATAATTATGTACTTCTTCATACACGACTACTTTTCTTCTTTGACTTAAAATACCTAAATTATAGGTTAAATAATAAGTTCCAGTTATTGTATTATCTACAAATCCAGTTACAGTAACTTCCATTTCATTACCATTGCTATCAATTGCTGTAAATCCGGGATCTATAAACAAACCATCTTTTTCTAAATATGCAGCATACTCATTATCAGGATCTCCGTTTAATGTTAATGTATAGTTACATAATGAGACAGAACCATATGTATTGCTCTTAGTTATTACAAATATTTTATATAATGCTATATCATCTTTAATAGATTGTAAGTATCCTTTTGCATTTATACTAAAATCATCAATAGATGAATCTGTATAAAATGTTTGTAAGTCTATTAAAAATACTCTTGATATATTTAAATTATCTTTTAAAGATATAAAATAATCATCATTTAATGTACTTAAATTAGTAATTTCTACATATTTATTAGTACCAATCAAGTCCTCTGCTTCTAAATCTTTGTTTTCTAAGAATAATCTTATTTGTGCTGCAGAGTTAGTAGCGTCTATAGTATCGTAATATTCACCAGAATTAAAATTGTTATATAAATTTGAGAAAGTAGCAAATAAGAAAGTAATTACTATTCCTACTATTCCAATAACAACCATAGTTTCAATAAGGAAGAATCCGAGATTATTTAATTTTTTCAATATTATTCCTCCTTTATTATTGATATTATCTATTTAATATTATATAATACTTTTAGAATAAATACCATAAAAAAGTAAAAGGGGTGCTAGTATGTTAAGAACATTTGATTATGAAAAAATGCCCATAGTAGAGATTGTAAACGAAATGATTGTTGATGCTTCTAAAAGAGGTGCCAGTGATATTCACTTTGATCCTATGATTGAACATATGAGAGCTAGAATACGTGTAGATGGAGACTTAGTAGATTATGCTTTAATTCCAAATACATTAAAAAAGAATTTAATAACTCGTATTAAAATAATATCTGGTATGAATATTACAGAAGTTAGATTACCACAAGATGGTGCTATTAAATCAACTATCAAAGACGTTAATTTGGATCTCCGTGTTTCTTGTATACCTACAAGTAATGGTGAGAAAATAGTTATTCGTATTTTAGATTATTCAATGAGTTTAAAAGGTCTTGAACATCTAGGATTTAGTGAAAGCAATTATAAGAAAATGACTAAAATGATTTCTACACCATCTGGTATTATTCTTGTTACTGGTGCTACTGGTACTGGTAAATCAACAACAGTATATTCTATTCTACAAAGATTAAATAAAGAAGATACAAACTTAGTTACAGTAGAAGATCCGATAGAAATGGATATTCCTGGTATAAATCAAATACAAGTAAATAGTGATATAGGTTTAGACTTTGCTAATGTACTTAGATCTATACTTCGTCAAGACCCTGATATAATAATGGTCGGAGAAGTACGTGATAATGAAACTGCAAGAATCGCTGTAAGAGCGTCTATAACAGGACACTTAGTGTTATCTACAGTCCATACTAATAACTCTCTTAATACAATTGAAAGACTATTAGATATGGAAGTTGAAAGATATTTATTAGCAAGTGCATTAGAAGGTATTGTATCTCAAAAATTAGCAAGAAAATTATGTGATAAATGTAAGAAATTAAGACCAACTAATGATTATGAAAAGAGATTATTTAAAAAGACATTAAATATGGATGTAAATGAAATATATACAGCAGTTGGATGTCCTGAATGTGGAACTGGTTATAAAGGAAGAATTGCAGTACATGAAGTATTATTAATAAGTCAAGAAATAAGAGATGCTATTGCAAATAATGTTAGAAAAGACGAATTAAGAAAATTAGTTTATACTAGTGATGTAATAACATTATTACAAGACGGAATGGAAAAAGTACAAAAAGGACAAACTTCATTCGAAGAATTAATAAAATTGATAGAATTAGATGATGATATTGATGGTACTATTAAAGAATATAAATATGATTTAAATAAAGCTTTAGAGGATACTGAGTTAGCAAAACACAATGATACAAAACAAGTAACTCCTCAACCACAAACAACACCTGTTCAACCAACACCAACACCTGTTCCACCAATTAAAACAGAAGAAATAATTGAAGTTTAAAAGAAGAGTTAAAACTCTTCTTTTTCTATGAACTACATGTAGTCTTAGAGCATACCATTCTAAATGCAGTTCCTAAAGCTCTACCAAAATCAATTATTAATTTAATACCTCTTATTATTGCACTTAGAAATGTAGCAGTAAATGCTCCTCCAATTATACTTTTTAATTCATTATCATTCATTGTCATTATATCACCTACTTTCTACATGGAAGTGGTCTTATAAAACCATCAAAGAATGCTAATCCAAATGCTACTATACTTCCAATAATTGCAAGCAAAGCATAATTAACACCTCCATTAATATTTTTAAGTTCATCATCGTTTAATTTAATCATATCTTCTCCCCTTTCTTTTTATTTAAATTAATATTTCTATTAAACAGATCAATATTATCTTTTCTATGTGTAATGTATATTACTATTTTTTCTTTATACACCTTTAAGATATTCTTCAATATCTTTCTTTCAGTCTCTCTATCTATACCATTTAAAGATTCATCTAATATTAATATATTACTATTTCTAAGTAGACATCTTGCTAAAACTATTCTCTGCAATTCTCCTAAACTAAAATTAGAACCATTTTCGAATATTAAAGAATTAATATCCATCTTCTTATTCCATAATATCTTTTTAATATATGTATATTTTAAAGCTTTATTTATCTTCTTTTTACTAATATCTTCTCCAAGAGTAATATTGTTATAAACTGTATCACAAAATATCTTTTCCTTCTCACTTAGATAACAAATATTGCTCAATATACATTTCCTATTCCATTCATTAATACTAATATTATTAAAATATATATTATCTACTTTAATATTCTTAATAAACATCTTTACGAGGGTTGATTTACCTATACCAGAAGATCCAGTAATAACTATTTTATCCTTATTATTAATTTTTAAATTAAAATTATTGAATACAATTTTATTACTGTAATTAAAAGATAAATCTACTACATTTATATTGTTAATAATACCTTTATAATTACCATCATCTTCTTTAATACAGAAGAAATCAGATGTTGATTTAATAGATATAATTCCATTCTTAATTATTTCTTCTAATTCAAATATATTCTTTAATGGTTCAATAAAATAAAATATTAGAGAATTAAATAATATTAAATTACTAAATAACAATAGATTTCTATTCACTAATATTATTCCTAAATAAAGTACAGTATTAATACCAGAGAACAAGAATAAGTTTTTTAATGTATCTTGTATATTAATACTATTATTAAACTTCTTTTCTATATCTACTCTATTACTATACTTATATTTAAACTTATCATTAATATAGTTTTCTAAACTCATATTCTTAATTGTATTAATACCATCTATTGATTGTTCAATATTAGATATTACTTCTCCATTACTATCTTGTATATTCTTTATATTTCTTTTATTTTTATTATTAAAGATCATAAATATTACAAAATATAAGAATACAAACATTAAGAATATTAAAAATAAATACCTACTAATTGTAAATAATATTATAAATGTACATATTACTAATGATAAATCTACTAATAATATAATTGGTACTTTACAAAACAAATCTACTATATATTTAGTATTATTTATTTTGTTAATTAGATCGCCAGCATGTCTACTATCAAAATAATTATTAGGAAGTGATATAAGTTTATTGTGAACAGTAATTGTTATCTCTTTATCAATTTTATTATAAAGCTTAATAATAATATTGTTTTTTAAATAATCCACAATCAATCTAAAGAATAATATAACTAGGAATACAATATATATAATTGAAATATTATTATCACTTATTAACATCTTAAAATAGAATGTACTTAATAAACTAATTGCAACTGATAATAAAGAAACAATAAATATTATAGTGTACTTAAATTTGTATTCTTTTATTAAATTAAAATATACTTTGTAATTTAATTTCTGCTTTACTACATCTAATTTCCTAATAGGATATAAAGTAATAACTACATTTGAAAATATACTACTAAATTCATCATAACTATACTTTTTAATACCAATAGCAGGATCAAATACAATAATCTTATTCTTATCTATCTTATGTACTATTACATAATGCTTGTATGCTTTATTTATAAATGTATGAACAATTACTGGAAGCTTAATATTTTCTAAATAACTTATATTGCACTTAATACCTTTACAATCAAACCCTAGTTTTTTTGATGCTTCTACTAAGTCAAAAGCACTTATACCATTCTTATCACAGTTAGTTAAATATCTAATATTATCTATAGTATTATCCCCTCCATAATACCTAATAATAGACAATAAACAAGCTACTCCACAATCCATGATATTCTCTTGTTTTACATATTTAATTTTCATATATCACTTCCTAATTATTTATTGTTTAAATAATTAGGAATTCCCTTAAAAAAGATATTTCAATTATTTGAAATATCCATTTATTACATTCTTAGCTTCATTTATTATAAAGAAAGTATCCTTGTCAAGACTCTGTATTAGTTTTCTTAAATCCTTTTCCTTCTTCTTATCTATATTTATATATAACATATAATTAGGTTCAGATGATTCAATTCCATCATACTCTAGAGCTGTTACAGCATAACCATGATCTCTTATCTCTTTAATTATATGTTTCTTATCGTAAGTAACAAATACTTGTAAAGTTAACTTACCAGGTATAAATAAATATGATAATAAACCGCCTACATAAGTACCTGTTGCAAATCCTCCTGCATATGATAATGCAATCCATATACTTCCATTAAGAGAACTTAATGCTTCTTTTACTATTAGAAACCATATTAATGCTTCTACAAATGCTATTAAAGCAGAAATTACCTTCTTACCTTTTACGATAAATATCATTCTAACAGTTCCTAATGATACATCTATAATTCTAACAAAAAATATCATCAAGCAAAACCATATCATATAATCACTCTACCTTCAATTAAATCATATAGTCTTTTTAATATAAAGTCAATTATTCATTTGACATATTTACGTTTTCAATATACTATTAAAATAGAGGTATATATGAAAAAACATATCCCAAATATATTAACTAGCTTAAGAACTGTAGCAGCAATATTAGTACCAATATTATTCTACTTCAATTTATATACAGCTTTATTAATAGTACTATTTATTGCACTTTCAACAGATATGATAGATGGATATTTAGCAAGAAAATGGAAAGTTGTATCAAAACTTGGAAAAATGTTAGATGCAGTTGGTGATAAATTACTTGCAGTATCTACATTGATATCATTCATAATATTTATAGATAATAACTTCATGTGTTTATTAGTAGGAGAATTAATTATTGGTGCTATTATGACATACTTCTTTATATCATCTGGAGCATTAAAAGAAAAAAATTTTTATAGGCAAGAAACATCTATATATGGAAAAATAAAAACAGTATTCTTATTTACTACACTAGCTATTGGATTAATATCTTATAAAATAGATTTACCAAACATAATAACAATATTAATATTAACTACATTCTTAATGCAATTACTAACAGCGTATACTTATATAGTTAAATATAAAAATAAAAAATATGAGGTGAAAAAATGAGAAGAAAATTAAAAATAAAAAATATATTAATAGCAATACTAATATTATTCTTAATAATATTTGGAACAATAAAATATATAATATATATAAATACAGATGAATATAAACTAAAAGAAATCGGATATTCAAGACAAGAAATATATTTAATAAAAGAAAATCTAGATCAAAATCAAGTAGATATAATATTAGAAAAAGAATATTCAAATATATTAACAAACTTTATAGAAGAACAATATTTTCTATTTGATAAACTAGATACTTATACTGATTATTATAAGAGTCATACAAACTTAGAAACAGATGAAATAGTAACAATAGTAAATACAAATACACACTTAGATTATTATACAAATATAAAACAAACAGACTTATCAAAAGGATACTTAGCATTACTGAATAAATATTATAGTGTATCAGAAGACTATGAACCAGATGATTTAGTAAATATGAGTTTATCATATGCTTATTCTGGACATAAAACAAGAGAATTAGTATATGAAAATTACTTAAAAATGTGTAATGATGCAAAAAAAGAAAAAGGATTTACATTAATAACTATATCTTCATATAGAACATATAACTTTCAAGCAGCTTTATATAATGGTTATGTTAATAAACACAATACAACTTATGCAGATAGTATATCTGCTAGACCAGGACATTCAGAACATGAACTTGGATTAGCATTAGATATAGTTACATATAAAAGTGGTTTTAGTGGTTTTGAAACAACAGAAGAATATGCATGGTTAAAAGATAATGCACATAAATATGGATTCATAGTTAGATATCCAGAGGATAAAGAAGACATAACTGGTTATAGCTTTGAACCTTGGCA
>CAZPCX010000026.1:0-6878 GCA_964585265.1 uncultured Muribaculaceae bacterium
AACTATTCAATGTACATATTAGGTGGTATAATATTAGTTGTAATTATTAGTGGAATATATATATATTATAAATATAAACAAAACAGTAAGTATTAGGAGGATTTATGAGTGGCGATTTTATTTTATCAACATTAACGAAAATAGTAGATATATCCATTGTATGGGCAATGTTTTATTTTATATTGAAAAACGTTAGAAACAATGTGAAGATGTCATTGTTATTTAAGGGAATAATAATAATATTAGTTATTAAACTATTTAGTAATCTATTTAATTTTACTACAGTTGGATTAATACTTGAATATGTAATAATGTGGGGACCTTTAGCATTAATAATAATATTCCAACCAGAAATAAGAAATGCACTTGAACAATTAGGTAGAACTCAATTATTAGGAAGACATAAAACATTAACAATAGGTGAGAGAGAGAATCTAGTATATGAAATAATACAAGCAATTGATTATTTGAAGAAAACTAGAATAGGAGCTCTTATTGTAGTAGAAAGAGATGTAAGCTTAAGAGAATACATTGAAAAAGCAAAACCAATATATGCTCAAATATCTAGTGAGTTATTAATATCTATTTTCTTTCCTCATAACCCATTACATGATGGTGGTATGATTATTCAAGGAGATAAGATAACTTGTGCTGGAGCAGTATTTCCAACTAGTATTGATTTAAAAATAGGTAAAAGATTAGGTACAAGACATAGAGCTGCACTTGGAATAAGTGAAGAATCTGATTGTATTGCTTTAATAGTGTCAGAAGAGACTGGTAGAATTTCGATAGCAATAAATGGTGAGCTTAGTTATAATTTAACTGTTGAAGATGCTAGAGATATTTTATTAGAAGAATTAAAACCTAAGACTGAATTATTTCCTGAAGAGAATGATGAAGAGGAAGAAGTAGTTGAAAAAGAAGGTGACAGCAATGAATAAGTTAAAATACATATTTAAGAAAATACTTAGATTTTTTGATAGAATTATTATTCTTCCAATTACTAAATCATTTGTATGGCTTACAGAAAAACTTAAATTAAAAGGTCAAGGATTTGAAAAATTAATGTTAAATAAAGGTAGTTTAATAGTAGTATCTTTAATACTTGCTATGATTATGTTTTTCTTTGTGGATAATAAAACAATAATATTGCTTGAAACATCAGCAGATGTTATATATGGTCAAAAAGTTAATGCAATATATAATGAAGAAGCTTATGTAATAGAAGGACTGCCCGAAACTGTTGATATAACTTTAATAGGTAGAAAATCAGATTTATATTTGGCAAAACAATTACCTGCTTATGAGGTAACAGTAGATTTAAAGAATTTAAAACAAGGTACACATAGAGTCAGTTTAAAGTATAAAGGTGCTATAGATACAATTAATTATAAATTGGATCCTTCAATAGCATCAATTACTATATATTCAAAAGTATCTGAAGTTAGAAGTGTTAATGTAGATATACTTAATGAAGATAAATTGAATACAAAACTTTCTATTTCTAACGTTGATATTGATGCAGCAGATGTAATAATTAAAGGTGCACAATATAAATTAAATGAAGTAGCAATAGTTAAAGCTTTAGTAGATATAAATAGTATTCCAAATATAGAAGTTGGTACGGCAACATTACAAAATATACCACTTATAGCATATGATCAAACTGGTAATGTAATAGATGTAGAAATAGTACCATCAACTGTAAATGCAGAGATATTAATAGCGTCTCCAAAGAAAACATTACCATTAAAGATAGTACCAATAGGTACTCCTGCATTTGGTAAAGCAATTAAAACAATTGAAACATCAGTTGAATCAGTTGTTGCGTATGGAGATCAAACAATTCTTGATGGTATGAGTTATATTGAAGTAGAAGTAAATGTAGAAGGAATAAGCGAAGCTAAAAAAGCAACGGTAACTATCGAAAAGCCAGCAGGTGTAAGATTTATGAGTAATAATAGTACTGAAGTAAATATAACATTAGATGGTGAAACTACTAAAGAATTAGAGAATATTCAAATTGAATATACTAATTTATCAGAGTTATATAACGCATATGCAAGTAGTGAGGGAGATCAATCTGTAACAATTATTGTCAAAGGTGTAAGTTCTGTTATAGAAGGATTAGATATATCTACTATAAAGGCATATGTAGACTTAAAAGGATATACAGCAGGAACACATGAAGTAGAGGTAAAAGTAGAAGGAACTGATTTAAGACTTACATATTTACCTAAAGTTAAAAAAGTATCAGTAATATTAAGTGCAAAATAGCGTAAAATGCTTTTAACTGTTGACATTGTCAACAGTTTTTAGTAGAATTAATATCGGTACATTTTTTTATATCCCACATTAGATAATAGTTCGGATTATCTTATGTAAAAAGAAAGGGAATACATATGAAAAGTTTTATACAAAAAAAAGAAAATATCGAGAGAAAATGGTATGTTATAGACGCAAAGGATATTCCTCTTGGTCGTGTAGCATCAAAAGCTGCTCAAATATTACGTGGTAAGCATAAAGTAACTTTTACACCAAATGTTGATTGTGGTGATTATGTTATTATTATTAATGCTAATAAAGTAGCATTAACTGGTAATAAATTAGAAGATAAGAAATATTACAATCATAGTCAATATCCAGGTGGTTTAAGAACTAGAACTGCAAAAGTAATGATTGAACAATATCCAATTGAAATGTTAGAATTAGCTGTTAAAGGAATGTTACCTAACGGCAGACTTGGAAGAGCAACAGCTAAGAAATTATTCGTATATGTTGATGAAAATCATAAACATGAAGCACAAAAACCTGTAGAAATGAAAGTTATAAAGGAGAAGTAAGATGGCAGAAAAGAAAAAATATTATGGTACTGGACGTCGTAAGAGTTCAATAGCAAGAGTAAATCTTACATCAGGAAAAGGTAAAATTACTGTTAATGGTAGAGATGTAAATGAATATTTCCCATTTGAAACTTTAATAATGGATTTATCTCAACCGCTTGTAGCAACTTCAACACAAGATAAATTTGATGTTGATGCAGATGTTAAAGGTGGAGGATTCTCAGGACAAACAGGAGCAATAAGATTGGGTATAACAAGAGCTTTACTTGTATATGATAGCAAATCAGATCCAAAAGATGAAAATTCTTTTAGACATATATTAAAAGAAAAAGGATTTGTTACTCGTGATTCTAGACAAAAAGAACGTAAAAAGTATGGATTGAAAAAAGCTAGAAAAGCTCCTCAATTCTCAAAACGTTAATGCTTTTAGAAAAACATCGAAAGATGTTTTTTTTATGTTAAAAATTATGTTATAATTTACAATAGGTGATAGTAGATGTCTCGAAAAAAAGAGTTTAAAACATTAGATGAACAGATAGAAATACTAAGAAGTAAAGGTTTAATTATTAACAATATTGAGAAAACAAAAAAGATATTGTTAAGAGAGAATTACTTCTTTATAAATGGCTATAGATATATATATTTAAAATCTGCTACAAATAAAACATATTTACCTGGTACAACATTTGAAGAGTTATATGCATTATTTACGTTTGATAGATGCATAAGAAATATAATGTTTAAAAACATATTAATAGTAGAAAATAATATAAAATCTATAATAAGTTATCAATTATCAAAGAAATATGGTATTAGAGAAAAAGATTATTTAAGAGCAGCAAACTTTACAAGCGATTATAGTAAATCAAGACAAGTAATAGATATACTACATAAAATGAAAAGACAAATAAGAGTTAATGTTAAACAACATAGTGCTACTCTTCACTATATAACAAATTATGGATATATTCCTTTATGGATAATGGTTAAAGTATTATCATTTGGAATAATAAGTGATTTATTTTCTATATTAAAACAAGATGATAAATTGATAATAGCAAATTACTATGATACAGATATAGAAAATTTAGAAATATTCTTAGCGGTTCTTTCTAATTACAGAAATATATGTGCTCATGAAGATATACTATATAGTCATCAGACACAAAGGGCTATTCTTGATAATAAATATCACAGATTACTTGATATAAAAACTGTAGATAACGAATATATATATGGAAAAAACGATTTATTTTCTACAATATTAATATTAAAATATATGTTATCAGATGAAGAATTCAGATTATTAGCATATGAAATAGGTTATGAAATAGATATATTAGATGGCAAAGTAGATGTTATACCACTTCAAAAAATATTAGATAAGATAGGATTCCCTCCAAATTGGAGAGAAATTGTAAGTCTTTAGGAGGTTATTATGAAAAAACAAATACTATTATCAATAACAATAATTAGTACATTCTTTTTTGGAATGGCTGCTATGTATTTATTAATATCATATTTTCCTTTAAAGACTGAAACAATAGAAAAGATAATTAATAAATATGAAGTAGAAGAAAATTCAATAACAGGAGCAATAGAAAGAGTATATGATACAGTAGTAGTAATAGAATCATATTCTGATTCGGAATTAGTAGGTACAGGTACTGGATTTGTCTATAAAATAGATAGTGAAAAAGGATATATAATGACAAGTGCACATGTAATAAGCAGTGGTGACAACGTGTCAGTTACCTTTTCTGATGATAAAAGTGTAGAAGCGATAGTTCTTGGTTATGATGTATTTGCAGATATAGCAGTATTAGAAGTACCTGTAGAACATGTATTAAAAGTAGTAGAAATAGGCAGCAGCGAGTTATTAAAACTTGGTACAACAGTATTTGCTATTGGAACACCAATGGGAATAGAGTATAAAGGGACAGTTACAAAAGGAGTTTTATCTGGCAAAGACAGAATAATAAATATATCTGTATCAGGTGTTGGATCAAATGATTGGATGGTAAGAGTATTACAAACAGATACTGCAATAAATCCTGGAAATAGTGGAGGACCACTATTTAACCTTGCAGGAGAAGTAATAGGTATAAATTCATTAAAAATAGTAGTAGATGAAGTAGAAGGAATGGGTTTTGCAATACCTATTGAAGATGCAATGCAGTATGTAGAACAACTTGAAAAGGGAAAAAAAATATCTAGACCATATTTAGGCGTTGGATTAATGGATACTGATGAACTATATTCATTGTTTATATATGGAATAACACTACATGATAGTGTAGAATATGGTGTAGTTCTTGGTGAAATACAAGATGATAGTCCTGCAGATAAAGCTGGATTAAAAAAGGGAGATGTAATTACTAAAATTAATGATAAAAAAGTATCAAATAAAGCAGAATTTAGATATGAATTATATAAGTATGAGGCTGATGAAAAAGTAAAACTAACAATCAATAGAAATGGTGCTATTAAAACATATGATATTTTATTAGGAGATAGTAACGAATAACTATCTCCTTTTTTCTAATATAATGTTGATATTACTATTAAAATATGATAATATTATCACACATAGGGGTGTAGTTAAATGGTATAATAGTGGTCTCCAAAACCATTGTTGGGAGTTCAATTCTCTCCACCCCTGCCAAATATGTATTATTATAACTTGGTATGAAAATATCAAGTTTTATTATAAAAAAGTTAAATTAAGAACTTCTTTTTTTGTGACCGTGTTAATAATATTGTGATACAATATATTTATAAAGTAGTATATACGGATGATTTTGAAAGAGGTACACAACTAAAAGGTTATATGCAAAGAGAAACAAAAGAACATAATATTAGTTCAAATTATGGATATACATATTATTTTTGTCGCAAATTCTTAGAAAGATTGTAAGGAAAAGATCCTGAAAGATTCATATTAAAAGGTAGTTTTTCTCAATTTTCGAATTTAGATGTACTTATGAGGCTTATTACTGATATTGATGTCTACTAAATAGGGTTCATATCAATTTAATTACTTTTTTTATTCAACTGATTTTAATGAGTCAATCATATTTATTCTCTTCAAATTAATATTTATTATTAGTTGTACTAATACTGAAAATATCATTGTTATTATGGCTGATATAAGATAACTGTACCATTTTATATGCTTTAAGAACATTATATTATCTGTTTCTGCAGTAATTATTATGAATTTATGTAGGTATATTCCTAGAAATAAACCTAATATGATTCCTAATACTGTTAGTATTGCTGTTTCTCTATACACGTAAATTGATATTTCCTTGTCATAGAAGCCCAATACCTTAAATGTAGCTATTTCCCTTCTTCTTTCACTTACGTTGATTATAGTGAGGTTATATAGCACTATAAAGGCTAGTAAACATGCACAAACTACTATTAGTATTATTATTTTATTTAATCCTTGTATGAAACTATCAAATGTTTCTAATATATCATCTGTGTAGTTAACTGTTAATACACCATAATCTGTTAATGGTATATTTTTATTTATTTTGCCATCTGCTATTATTGTATTATATGAAATATCTTTTTCAAATACTTCTTTATAGTAATTATTACTCATATATATGTAATGAGATACATAATTTTCTACTATATCCGATACATATATTATATGTAATTCATTGTTACTATCTCTTATGTTTATTGTATCACCTATATTTACTTCTAATAATCGTGCCATTTGTTCAGTTATTATAGCACCATTATCATTTATACTTATATTTTTATTACTAATTGTACTATTAAGTGATATATAGTTATTGAACGCAAGTATGTCTGAAGGTATTACCATATAAACATCTTCTATTTTATTATTAAATTCAAATGTATATGAGTTTTGATTTACTAATAGTGGATTTAGTACACCATTATTTAATAATACTTGTAATAGATCTTCTTCTATTGTTTGTACATTATTATCTAATATGTACATGCTATCGTATTTTACTATGTTCTCATATTGTAATTTAGATATTGTATTAA
>CAZPCX010000027.1:0-6839 GCA_964585265.1 uncultured Muribaculaceae bacterium
TAACCATCCATCATTAACTGCAAAAGACCAACCAAATCCATCAAATATTGTTTTTGTATTTCCAGTAATCTTATCTTTTAAATATATATGTGGATTACCATTTAAATCAAAACTCGAATAATATTGATTATCCCCATCATCAAAGAAATATTGCCCATTTACTATATTACCTAAATCATCTTCCTCTACTCCTTGAGATACTAAAGAAGATTGTAATTCATCAATTGTTTTTTTTACTTCTTCTTTATTACAACCAGTAAATAATAATAATATTACTAAAACCCAAAATATCTTTTTCATACATTTCTCCTTTTATATAAATATTATATCATTCTTAAAATAAAAAAAGATCGTAATACTATCTATAAATCATATACTTTGTTTACTCTCTAATAATTTTACTCTTGAATCATTAGTTAATAATTTCATTTGATGTATTGCAATTTTGTTCAATTCTAATATTCTATAAGACTGATTACATCCTTTATTTATCATATATGCATTAATATTTTCCAAATTTGATAAACAAATTAATTGTGTGACGTTTGCATAATCTCTTATATTTCCTTCTTTATTCTTATTATCTTTTTTCCAATCATTAGCTGTCATTCCAAATAATGCAACATTTAGAATATCAGCTTCATCAGCATAAATTCTTTCTATTTGAATATTTGTAAGTCTGTTAGGAATTATAATACTTTTAACTGCATCAGTATGAATTAAATAATTAATCTTCGTTAAATTCCTTTTTATATCCCATCCAAATTTCCTATATTCTTCTTCTTTTAATCTATCAAACTCTTTTATCAAATATAATTTGAATTGCGGAGATATCCAAGAAGCAAATTCAAAAGCAATATCCTTATGAGCATATGTTCCACCATACCTGCCAGTTTTTGCAATTATTCCTATTGCATTTGTCTTTTCAGTCCATTGTTTTATAGATAACATAAAACGATTAGTACCAGAATCATTTTTAATTCTCTCGAATTCGAGGGAATTAAAATCTATATTATAAAGTTGTTCCCAAACACCCAAAAATTCAATTGTGTTCTTATTTCTTAACCATCTTTCAATTAAAGCAAGCCCATTTTCTATATTTTTTACTATGTCGGTTAAAGAAATATAATCCTTATCCTCTAATTTGTAATAAGATATTTTTTTTCCTAATACTTCAACCTGTTCCATATATATTCTCCTATCTATTAATTTTATAGAATATATATAAACTAATTCCCTTTATAAAATAAAAAAAAGATAGTATTACTATCTATAAATCATACTGGTGTCCCCTGAGGGATTCGAACCCACGACCCAAAGATTAAGAGTCTTTTGCTCTACCAGCTGAGCTAAGGAGACATTATTGGTGGAGAATAAGGGACTCGAACCCTTGACCCTCTGCGTGCAAGGCAGATGCTCTAGCCAACTGAGCTAATTCCCCAAAATGCAATAAGATTATAATATATATTTCAATTTTTTACAAGACCAAAATGAAAAAAACTAATTATTTTAATAATTAGTTCTATATGATCTCATCTTTTTATTTCTTGCCCTTGCTAGTTTTTGACATACTTCATTCGGATTATCATTTATAAATCCTCTTAGTATTTTTTTAGAAGAATCTATTTGTTTTTCTATTGATTCATCTTTATTAATTATTAGTATACTTTTCATTGTTTTATCTTTAATAAAATCTTGCACACAAATATTATAATAATCTAATGTTTCAAGATCTGATGTTGCTGCAGACATTATAAATGATTCATAAAACTTTTTATTCATCATATCTTCTGGAAAACGATTTAATAATATTCCATAAGAAATAATTATATCTGCTTTTTGTTCATCTTCCAGGTTTAATTTATCTATTATTTTTACTGTATTTATAAATCTTTCTCTAATAGGTTGCTCTTTTTCAAATACTTCTGCACAATAATTACATTTATTTGTTGTATTCTCACAAAGTTCAGCCAATTGTTCTTTTATTTGTAAAACTTGTCCTCTTGTTTCACAACCCCCTAGTAATCTCTCTGCATCTTTTAAGTTCCTCTTGTTTGCTTTCGTTTTTAGAACACTTATTATCTCCTTATGTGATTCAATTGTAGACTTTTTGCTTAATTCTTCCCAATTAAATAGTTCCATAATATCTCCTTTTCATTTGTTCTGTTATTATACTTGTTTATTAATAAAAGTCAATATTTGTTTAATTCTTTTTGTATTTTATATGCCTTTATTAAGTTGTTTGCCAATGTAATTGTTGTTACAATACCAATACCATTAGGTACTTTTGTAATCTTTTTACATTTATTTATTACATCTTCATAATCGATATCTCCACATATCTTATCTTCTACTTTATTTATACCAACATCTATTAATATTGAATCTTTCTTAATCATATCTTTATTAATATATTTTGGTTTACCTATAGCTACTACTAATATATCTGCTCTTTTTGTGTATTCAGTTATATCTTTTGTTTTAGAATGACAAATAGTAACAGTAGCATCTTGTTGAAGCATTAATTCATATAATGGTTTACCAACTAATTCACTTCTTCCAAGTATTACTACATTTTTACCACTTAAACTTATTTTATTGTAATTTAGTAACTCAATTATTCCTTTTGCAGTACAAGGTATAAACATTGGTATATTATTTGATAAAGCTCCTTTATTCACTATTGTAAGCCCATCTACATCCTTAAAGTTATCTATTGAATTAATTAATAAGTCTTTATTTAAATGTTCGTATATAGGCAATTGTATTATTATTCCATTAACACTATTATCTTTATTTAATTCATATATCTTTTTTATTATTTCTTCTTCTTTAACATCTTTATCGTATTTAATTACTTTTAATTTAAAATTAAGTTCTTTAAATAATTTCTCCTTATTCTTTAAATATATCTCACTAGATTTATCATCAGATGCATTTATTATCACTAGATAAGGAGAGATATTTTCTTTCTTTATCTCTTTTTTTAAATACTCTACATATTCAGTACAATTAATTATTTTATCCATAAATCACCAAAAAAAGAAGAATTACTTCTTCAATTTTCCCTTTGCTCCATTAAAATTTTCTAATATATTAGAATTAAATGAGTAAGTCTTTTCTTTCTTCTTCTTGTAATTATTAATACCAATACTAATAACTTCATCAAGTAACTTAGAATATTCTTTATTAGTTTTATCCCATAAATAAAATGACATAGAACCAGGAATTGTATTTATTTCATTAACATATACTTTATTAGATTTCTTATCTAATAAATAATCTACTCTTACTACTCCACTTGCATTAAGAACTCTAAATACTTTCTTAGTTAAATCTTTTACTTCTTCTGTTAAATCTTTACTTATTCTTGCTGGTATAACTCTTGATGTAGATGCCATACCTTTAGATTTACCTTTTTTACCACCAATATATTTATCTTGATAACTAAGGAATTCATCTTTACCCATTACTTCTTCTAATTCACTTGTTTCTATATATTCATATGTTCCAAGTGCACTACAATTAATTTCTAATAAATTCTCTACACATTTTTCTACTAATATTTTATTATCATATTTAATTGCTTCTTCAATAGCAGCTTCTAATTCATCTTCACTCTTAACCTTATTAATACCAACACTAGATCCTAGTTTGGCAGGTTTTACTATTACTGGATATCCAAGTTTAGATATCTTCTTAATTATTGATTGTGTATCATTTATATATTCTGCATCAAAAAACCATTCATAATTAACTATTGGTAATTTCTCAGCTTCAAATATTTGTTTCATAAATACTTTATCTTGACCAACTACTGAAGCATATAAATTACCTTCAGCATATGGTATACCAATTAAATCTAAATAACCTGCTAATGTACCATCTTCTATATTTGCACCATGAACTATAGGTAATATTAGATCTAAACAATCTACTATACCTTTAAATCCTTTTTTATTTTGCAATACAAATAAATCATCTTTATTATAAAGTACTACATTCTTAGCAAACTTCTTAATGTTATACATCTCTTTATATATTTGTATATCCATTAACATCTTCCCAGTATACCATTCTCTATCTTTAGATATATAAATAGGAACTATATCATATTTATTCTTATCTAATGCTTTCATAGCTTGTACTGCAGATATAACACTTACTTCATGTTCTACTGATTCTCCACCGAATATTACTCCAATTTTTAATTTCATATTTCCTCCTACTTAAATAAATCTGGTAAATCATTTTCTAATAATACATATGTTTCTTTTTTCTTTAACTTTTGTATTAAAGGAAATGCTTGTATTACTTCTTCTAATACATGTATTTTATCTTTATTAAAATTCTTTTCCTTTAACCCATCTTGTATTGGTTTAGTTTGAGTATCACCAATTAATATAACTTCATCACATGAATCTGCAATATATTCTCCAAGCTTCTTGTTTAATTCATATTGCATTTCACCTAATTCAACCATTCCGGGTGTTACCACTATCTTTCTACCAGGCATCATCTTTAATACATCTAATGCCATTTTTGACCCTATAGGATTTGAATTATATGCATCATCAATATATATTATATCATTAACTCTCTTTAATTCTAATCTATGTTCTACAGGTTTAACTCTCTTTACAGCACTTACTAATTGTTTCTTATCTATTCCTAGTTCTACTCCAAGAGCTATACCAGCAAGAATATTGTATACATTTGCATATCCAAGTAATTTAGTTTCAAAACTATATTTCTCTTTATCTTTAAATATAACATCAAATGTAGTTCCTTCATTAGATACTTTAATATTCTCTGCTCTTACATCTACATCTTTATTATCAATACCAATATATATAATCTTACACTTATTCTTTAATTTATAACTCAATTGTAATTCATCATCACCATTTAATACTCCCACTCCATCAATAGGAAGACTCTCTATTAATTCAAACTTTCCTTTTTGTATATTCTCTTGTGATCCGAAAGTTTCTAAATGAGCTGTTCCAATCTTAGTAAGTATTCCATATTTGGGATGCACTAAATCACATAATTGTTTTATTTCTCCTACTTTATATGCTCCCATTTCCGCTATTAATATATCATTAAACTTATTTAAGTGATTATTAATAGTTATTATAAGTCCATATGGAGTATTTAAATTCTTTGGTGTTGGTAATGCATTATATTTAATATTTAATATATCACTTAGTATATTCTTACTACTTGTTTTACCATAACTTCCAGTTATTCCTATTACCTTTAAATTACTCATTTGTTTTAACTTCTTCATTGCTTTACTCTTAAATGAGAAGTAAACACATTTCTCTACTGGTATATTTATCTTTTGTACTAATAATATAATTAAGAATTGCAAATAACCCATTATAACTAATAATACTTCAGAATTAACAATACTTAATAAGAAATATAGTACTACTCCGTATACAATAAACATAGTAAATAGTAATCTCTTTATTCTAGCAGTTACTACTAATGGTTTTTTAACTACTTCACTCTTATTAATTTTATAATTAATAAGAAATACAAATAAATATATAGTTGCAAAAGAAATTGCTAAAACAGTGCTATTAAAACCTAAAAAGTATAATAATATTACTATTAAAGGTAACAAATCACTTTTCAACATTACTTTAACAAAATTTTTAATTAACCACTTACAATATCTTCTATTTTCATCATAAAGATTTTGTTGTAGCATATGTAGTGCTTTCTTAGTTCTCAAAAATAAATACATTAAAAAAGGTACAATATATAAAAACATAATTCCTCCTACTTAACAAAAGACTTTATAACACTAATAGTTTGATCTAATCTTTCTAAATATGCATAATGTCCACAACCTTCATATTCTATTAGACCAGCATCTTTCATAATAGTTTCTGCATATCTAGCATCTTCAATACTAACTGCCTTATCAGCAGTACCCCATATTAACAATGTTGATGCTTCAATCTTCTTTAAACAATGAGTAATATCTTCATTAACAAAATTAACTAATATATCTCTCATTATCTTACTAGATCTTTTATAATCAGAAGATCCTAATATCTTCTTACCAAATTCTTCAAAATTTTTAATAATTGGTATCTTCTTTAACATCTTTAATACTTTTGATTTAAATGAATTCCTTCTATCTTCTCTTTTAAATGGAGCCGCAAGAAGTATTAGTTTATCTACTTTATTCTTAGATGCATATACAATAGAAATACTACCACCCATTGAATGACCAATTATAGTAGGATTCTTAATTTTTAAATTATCTAATAACTCTTCAATTATATCTGAATAATCATATATAGTTAAAGCTTCTTTAGGTTCTTCACTATCACCAAATCCTGGTAAATCTATATTAGTTATATAATAATCATCTTCAAGTTTATTACCAATATGATCCATCATACTAATATTTTGTCCCCATCCATGTATTAAAACAATATCCTTCTTTTTCTTATTGCCATATTGTATATAATTTATCTTTAAACCTTTTATTTTCAATGTAATCACCTAATAATATCTTAACACTTATATTAAAAGGTATCAAGAAAAAAGATTCACATAAGTGTGAACCTTATTCAATAGGAACTTTTACTAAACGAGAACCGACGTAGTAATACGCCTTGCCTTAGCTATCATACAGATTCCAGTACGACACGCCAGCGTTACTACTATTATTCCAATTACCGCCGACAATCGCATAAACAACTACGAGCTAGACTGCACTTTTAAACCCTATCGTCACACATACTCTTTATTTGTGTTATTTTCTTCATACTCTTTATTTTTCGCGTGGGGGAGGTTTCCCCCATCACCCCCTA
>CAZPCX010000028.1:0-6704 GCA_964585265.1 uncultured Muribaculaceae bacterium
GAACCCACGACCTATCGGGTATGAACCGATTGCTCTAGCCAACTGAGCTATCTCGCCAAGTAGAACTAATAATATCAAATATTTATTATAATTGCAATATTTAAATACTATTAATTATCATATTCTACATATATGTATTTATTTAACCACATTTTTAAATTTTCAGAAGATTCATAATAAATAACATCTTTATTTGAAGCAGCATCTAAATATGAAATAATCTTTCCATCTTTATATATTACTATTGATGGGCAATATTTAATACTTTTATTTATTTTAGTATCTTTAATATTAGAAAATATAACTTTATAAAAACTTATTTTATATTTATTTATGAATTCAATTACATGATTATTTAATTCATAAGAAGTTGAACAAAGTGGATCATAAACAAATACAACAAATGATTGCTTAGTTTCTTCTAATTTTATTAATTCATCGCTATTAATATTAATTAAAGTATTATTTTCATAATATTGTTCATTTAAATAAAATCTTTGTGGTTTATTATAAATTATTATTATAAAAACTATTATTATTAATAATAAAATTGGAATCCAGAAAAACTTCTTCATTAATTTACCTCGTGTAAAATATTAAAATCTATATTATGATAAGTTACTTTCCAAAAATCATAATTTACTTCACCATTTGATGTATTTTTTATTTCTATATTATTATCTCCCTTATAATACCAATGACCACCTGTATTATATATTTTATTTGAATCCCACCCAAGAGAAATTAACATAGATTTCATCATTCCAGAATATCCTCCACCACCACACATAAGAAATATATTCTTATCTTTTGGAAAATAATATTCTAAGAATTCCATAGATTCTTCATAATTAGCTATATAATCACCATCATCAGTTAATGTAAATAATGTTTTACCTTGATAAGTATTTCCAACTTCTTCTGGTAATCCTGTAACATTAACTACAAGTGGAAATGGTATAGCTTCAAATCCTTTTATAATTCCTGATAAATAAGAATCTCCACCAATACTTTCGTAATCACCTTCATCAATTAACATTCTCATATCTCGATATACACTGTCAGAACGACCTAAATAGTTATCAATTGTTTCTTCATTTATATTTTTATCTATTCCAAATAATTCACCACGAACACCTTCTGTAATTTCTGGTTTAGGTATTTTTTTTAATTCATTAAAATGCTTATAGTTGAATAATAAATATGATGTTATTACTCCTAAAACAAAAAATATTAAAACAATAAAAACAATCTTTTTATCCTTCATAATATTCTCCTTATATATTAAAATTTGGTACCGGCCAAGGGACTTGAACCCTTAAGATATTGCTACCAATGGATTTTGAGTCCATCGCGTCTACCATTCCGCCAGGCCGGCAAAAAAAATATGTAATTAGTATAACATATTTTTCTACTTTTGCTTGTTCTTTTTTTCTATCTTAGAACCAATAAGGCCTATTAAGAATAACACAATTAGTATTGCTACTCCAAGTAGTACATAAAACAATACTTTATCCATTTCAAATCCAAATACAGTTATTGTGTTTTCTACTAATAAATTTAATAACCCACTCATATATTCCTCCTATTATTATATTATCACAAAATAATATATCAATCAATTTCTTCTTTGTATGTAGACATAAATAAATCTTGATCATCTTTTATATCTTCTGTTTCTTTTATTCTTGGTAAATCATCTTTAGAAGATAATCCGAAATAATCTAGAAAATCATCAGTAGTATTATATAGTATTGCTTTACCAATAGTATTTTCTCTCCCTACTTCTTTTATAAAACCTTTAGCTGCTAACTTTCTAATTATATTTACACTATTAATTCCTCTTATCTCTTCTACTTTTATTCTAGTTATAGGTTCATTATATGCAATTATAGCTAATGTTTCTAATGCAGCTTGAGATAGAACTCTATTATCTTCTTCTACAAGTTTCTTATAATAATCTTTGTGTTCTCTTTTTGTTGTTAATTTAAGAGTATTACCAAGATGATCAATTCTAATACCTCTGTCCTTATTCTCATAATCATTTTTTAAATTTAAAATCAACTCATTTGTTGCTTGTTCATCTATTTCCAATATATTTGATATTTGATTTACAGTTAATCCTTCATCCCCTGCAACAAATAGTAATCCTTCTAATATTGCTTTCATCTTGATACCTCACTTAATCTAACTATAATATTATCAAAATTGTTTTCTTGACTTAATACTATTTCTTTTTTTCTAGCAAGCTCTAATATTGATAAAAATGTAATTATAACTTCTGTTTTTGTATTAACTTCAAATAATTCATTAAAAGTAACTTCTTTTCTACTCTTTAATATTTCTTTTATTTCTCTACTCTTTTCAGATACTGATATCTCTTTATTAGTTATAGTCGTATTAAGTGGTTTTTCACTATCTTTTCTAACTATAAATTGGTTCATAGCATTTAGTAGGTCTTCAAATGAAATATTGTATTTAGACATTATTTCTTTCTTATCTACATATTCAATTAAATTCTCAGGTACTTTTGTATATATTTCGCTTCTATTCATTTCTAAGTTTCTTAATTCACCTGATAATTCTTTATATTGTTTATAATCAATCAATTTTTTTATTAATTGTTGTGTTGGATCTTCTTCATAATCATCAGTATTATCAAATTCACTCTTTGGTAATAAAGCTCTTGATTTCATTTCAATTAATTCTGCAGCCATTACTAAATACTCACTAGCAACATCTAAATTTAATGTTTCCATGTGTCTTATATATTCAAGATATTGGTTTGTTAAATCCGATAAATTAATATCGTATATATCTATATTATCTTTTTTAATTAAATGTAATAATAAATCTAAAGGTCCTTCAAATTTATCTAATATAAAATCACACTTCATTTTATCACTTCCCAAGTACTATATAATTATAACATAAATAATGATATAATTTAAATGGTGATTTAATGAAAAGATTTAATATGATTGATGAAGAATTTGTATGTGAAAACTGTAATAATATTGTTTATAAATTAGATTATTCTGCAAGAGATCATTGTAATAAATGTTTGTATGGAAAACATGTAGATATATTACCTGGTGATAGACAAAATAATTGTAAGGGTTTATTAATACCAATTGGAATTGAAAAATTTAAAGATACATATAAAATAATATATAAGTGCAAGAAATGTAAAAATATAATTAAAAATATAATGGCAAAAGATGATAATATGGATATAATTATTGAACTATCAAAAAACAACTAAATAATTAGTTGTTTTATTTTTTCTTGTTCTTTAATTTCAAATTGCTCTTTTATATTTAATATGAAATCCGAATATGTTGTCTCATATTTTTCTAATATATTCATAAGTAATGATGGCACCATATTATAATAAAAATCCAATATTAACATTATTGTATCTCTATCTATTCTTGAATATCCATATAAATTATCTATTTGACAACAATAAGATATGTTATTATAAACACAAGAAATTGATTCTTTATTGAATGACAATTGAACCATATTATTATGTTCATTAATTTCTAATGTATGACTTTCGTCTTTTTCATTCATCGTATAATTTATTTTATATTCTTTTTCTTTACATATTTTTGTTACAACACCTTCAATACTGTCATCTCTTAGTTGCTTAAATTTAATTTTTTTATAAGCACAATCGTTATTAATATCATGATCATTTAAATCAATAGTTACTTCTTTTCCTTTTTTTTCAGAATAACCTATTATTAGATCTTTTCTAGATACAATACCTAATATATCATCTATTTTTATTATAGGTGAATACTCTAAACCAAGCATATTCAAATACTTTGATACAAATTCATTATCATGGTTTGTCATTTTGTAAACCCCCTTACATAATAACTATTTATTTTTTTTGAATTTACTAAATATTCTCTTGAATATATTATCTCCGAATATCTCATAAATGACTTTTGTTTTCATTGATAGTAATAAATAAATTATTCCACCTATAATAGCATAAAGTAATGTAATTAGCAAATATCCTAATCTAGATAAATCTGTTATTGGTACTACCTTAGATAACAGTATTAATGATACTAACATTATTAAAACATTTACTAATGTTTTTAAAAATCTAATACCAGTCTCCTTGTATTTAATTCCGGTATATTTCTTAATATAGTAAAGATTAAATATAAAACATAATGTGAATCCAATTATTGTTGATGTAGTTATACCATAAGATGCATGAATATTAAGTGAAGTTGCTAGTTTCATTAATGGAACAACCAAGATTATCTTAGCTAATAAACCAACTATTATACTTAGAATTACTTTTCTTGAATATGAGAGTGAATGTAATACTGATGAGGTAACATTATTAATACATACTACAAAGGCAGTAAATATTGAATAACTAAATACTAAAGGACCAATTACACTTGCATTCCCAAAAAATATATTCCAAACTGGTGTAGATAGAAATGATAAACCAATTGTTGCAGGCAATACTACAAATATTAACGCTTGTAATGCTTTATTTACTTTTCTTTTTACATCTTCTGTATCTTTTAAAGCATTACTACTAGTTATATTTGGTATTAAACTAATTATTAAACCAGTAGATATTGCATATAAAATTGAATTTAATTTCATTCCCCATGTAGATAATGTTCCAACAACTGCTTCTGATTCAACTATACTATATCCAAGTGAAACCATTGTTTTATTTATAGTCAATAAATCTATAAACCCATATACTGATCTAATAACATCTATTAATATAAATGGAACTGCTATTATTATTATCTTTTTCAATATTTCTCTTGTTGTAATATTCTTATCAGATTCATCTGCTATAACATGTTTATTTAATTTTTCTTTGTTTTTTCTAATCTTATCAACTATATATAAGTATGCAGAAAGAGCTCCAATTGTAGCAGCAAATACTGCTATCCCAACTGCATCTCTTAATGATAAATTAAATACTTTTAAAGCGAAATAACTACCAGCTAATAAGAAAACAACTCTTGTTACTTGTTCTATTACTTGACTATTAGATGATGGTGTAATAAATTTATGACCCTGTAAATACCCTCTTAATACACTTAAAGCCGGAACTATTAACAATGCAAAAGAAACCATTTTAATTACAAATGATACATCTTGGATTGTATTTCCACCTTCAATATTTCTTATAAATAGAAACGCTATTTCTTCTGAAAAGAAGAACAGTAATAAAAATGATATTAATCCTAATGCACATATAAAATATTTGCCAATCTTATATGCCTTCTCTTTTAAATAGTATTTACCAAGCGAATTATATTCACTAGTAATCTTACTAATTGCAAAAGGAATACCAGCGGTAGATAAATTTAAAAACATATTATATATCGAATATGCATATCCATAAAGCGCTCCACCTTGTTCTCCAATCAATGGATAAAAAGGTATAACATAAAGTACACCTATTATCTTTGTTATAACTATTGCTATTGTAGCAACAACTGCACCTTGTATAAAAGTATTCTTTTTCAAGTTATCACTCCCTAATTCACATTGTAATAATACTTAACTTGGTTCCCATATTCATCATTATACTTTATTAATACCTTAAAATTAATATTTAAATCTTCAATATCTCCATCGTAATCAATATAACCTACTAAAATAATACCTTTTGTATAATTATTTTCCATATCGATTGTATCTGGTTTTAAACTATACTTAGTATCAAATATTCCAGAACTAGGAAATATATCTTCAGTCTCATAATCATGTATAACTAATATCTCAACATCATTTAATATTGAAGTAGAATTATCTAATATTACTCTATACATAACTTCATCATCAATTAACTTATCATAATAAATATTTAAATCAAATGGTCCATCGTCATCACTTAAATTATTATTTTCTTTTAATTCATTTATATAAGATTTATATGTTCTATTTTCAATTGTTTCTTTTGTACATCCTGTAAAAGAAAATATAATTATTATTAATATTATATACTTCATGTTTCACTTCTTATTCTTATATACAATTGCAAGAAGTTTATAAATAACTAATATTAAAAACATAACTGTTGCAAATGCAATTAACATTCTTAAAGCCATAGAGTCTACTAAACTCATTAGAAACAATGTAATTGTAAATATAAATGAATTTATAAAAGCAATATGTCTTTTTACTTTATTCATATTATAACCAGATAAATCTAATTTATATTTGTTTTCAAGGTAGTATACTTCTAATATCTTTTTCTTTGATTTTCTTCTAATAATAAAATAAATCATATAAAAAGAATAAATAATAACAAATATAATTGAAAATAGTATTAATTTCTCCATGTATCCTCCAAAATAAAGCGTTCTATTATAAGAACGCTTTTACAAACACAATAATCTTATAATCACTTATAGTATATTATATTTGTTGAATATATTCAAGAAGTCTTAAGAACATCCTGATAAACTTGTCATCTAAATTATCTTTCTTCATTCTTCTAATCTTAATACGTTTCTTTTTAATTGGTAAATCTCCAAATAGTACTTCACTAATCTTTTCCTTTAATTTAGTTTCTATTGGAATATCAAAGATAATCTCATCTATCTCTTCATTTATTAATCTTACTGCATCTATTTCAATAGCTTTACCTTTACAATTAATAGTTAATTGACCAATTGTAGGTACACTTGGAACTT
>CAZPCX010000029.1:0-6338 GCA_964585265.1 uncultured Muribaculaceae bacterium
GCATGTCAGGTCCACAACCTGATGCGTTAACCACTTCGCCAACATCGCCATAAAAGTACATAAGATATTTTAACATTATACCTTATTATTATCAAGATAAAAAAACAACAAATGTTAATTTGTTGTTTTAGTTATTACTTCCAAGAATCGTTACTGTTTCTTCTAGAATTGAATCTTTCATTCTTTCTAGCAATTCTACAGTCTTTACATCTTGTTGGTTCGTTAGTGAATCCTTTTTCTTTGTAGAATTCTTGTTCACCAGCTGTAAAAACAAATTCTTTACCGCAATCTTTACAAACTAAAGTCTTATCTTCCATCGTTATACCTCCTTCTTTAAATATGGATTTTAATTATCTAATTTCCACCGGTTTAAGGAGGGATCGAATAAATTTAAAATCTAATGGATAGTTTAGCATCTTTTTCATTAAATATCAAGTGTTTACCATATTATTTCTTTTTTATTTACATTATTTAGTATCTTGTTTACTTTTGAAAAAGGTTTACTACCCTTAAATCCATTACTATATGACAACGGAGAAGGATGTGCAGATTCAACAATATAATGGTTCTTGTTAGTTATATATTGTTTTTTTGACCTTGCAGCATTACCCCATAACACAAATATAACTGTATCTTCTCTTTTATTCAATTCTTCTATTATTTTATCTGTAAAAGTCTCCCACCCTTTGTTTTTATGCGAAAATGGCTTATCTTTTTCAACAGTTAGCACTGTATTCAATAATAATATTCCTTGCTTCGCCCAATCTGATAAGTCATTATCATTTCTATCTATATTTAAATCTGATTTTAGTTCTTTAAAAATATTTTTAAGTGAAGGTGGAGTTTTTATATTACTATTAACAGAAAAACACAAACCATTTGCCTCACCTTCGCCATGATATGGATCTTGACCAAGGATTAAAACTTTAACATCATTATAATCTGTTAATTTTAAAGCTCTAAATAAGTTTTCTTTTGACGGATATATTGTTTTTGTCTTGTTTTCTAAGTTTAAAAAAGAAGTTAAGCTAATAAAATATTCTTTATTGAACTCATCTTGTAATATATTATCCCAAGTATTATTGAAAATCTTTACTATTTTTCTTTCTGTCATATGATTTTCTACCTTTCTTAGGTTTAATTACTTTTGTATAAGTCTTTATTGAATTATTTACTCTCTTCTTTCTAAATTCCTTAGATTCTTTATAATTATTCATACTATCACCATAAAAATTATAACATAAAAAAAGATAATAACAATTATCTTAATTATTTATGATAAGTTTCATTTTTCATTATCTTGTAACTTCTATATAGTTGTTCTAAAAATATTAATCTAAATAACTGATGAGGAAATGTTAAATTTGAAAAAGATAATTTATAGTTTGATCTTTCTTTAACTGATTGCTCTAATCCTTCTGATCCCCCAATAATAAATACTATATTACTGTTAGTAATCATTGTTTTTTCTAATAAATCTGAAAATTCAATGGAATTTAATGGTTTTCCATCTATTTGCAATGTAATGACATAATCCTTCTCTTTTATATAGTTATTAATATCTTTTGATTCATCTAATTCTAATATTTCTATTTTTGTATACTTTGATAATCTCTTAATGTAATCATTAATAGCATCATTCATATACTTTTCTTTTATTTTACCAACACATATTAATTTCATATTATATTTTTATTTTCTTTGTCCTTTCATTTTGAGTTGCTACTATTACTTTTATATTTTTATCTTTATTTTTACAATAATATTCTTCTAACGCTTTTTCTTTTGTATTATTTGCCTCACTTAAATGCGCTAGAATAACATATTTTGTGTTATCACCAATCAATTGAGATAAATAGTAAGAACAATCTTTATTTGATAAATGACCTTTGTCGCTTAATATTCTTTGTTTTAGCATGTAAGGATATTCTCCATTTATCAATGTCTCAATATCGTGATTGCTCTCTATAATGTACATATCTTTATTTTTTAACATATCAAAGTATTTTATGTTTAAATATCCTGTATCAGTTATATAAACCAATTTATTATTTATAATATAACCATATGACTCGATGTCATGTGATGTTTTTATAACTTTTATTTCAATATCTTTTATAATCATTTCCTTTGAAACATAAGATATATTTGGCACTTGTACTAAATTCTTAATATCATCTTCCATTTTTGAAGATATATAAATATTTGTATTGAATTTTTTACAAAAATTCTTTAAACCACAAATATGATCATTATGTAAATGAGTAATTAATAATCCATCTATATCCTTTGGATTAATATCCATTTCTCTTAAATTATTTTCTACATAATTACAAGACATACCAATATCAATCAATATCTTTGTATTTTTATATTCAATATATGTACAATTTCCTTTAGAACCACTTGCAAGTACTGATATTATCATTATTCTTCCTTCTTATATCCTATAAAAGTAGAAGTATTCTTTTTAAACAACAACTCTATTGTTTTAGTAGGACCATTTCTATTCTTACCTATTATGAATTCAGTTACACTGTTATTGTCATCTGTCTTAGATTCTTTTGAATAATAGTCTTCTCTAAATAAGAAAGCTACAATATCTGCATCTTGTTCAATTGATCCAGATTCTCTTAAATCACTCATCAAAGGTCTTTTATCTTCTCTTCCTTCAACATTTCTAGATAATTGAGCACACGCAATAATTGGAACATTTAATTCCAATGCTAAAGTCTTTAAAGATCTTGATATTTCAGCTACTTCTTGTTGTCTATTACCCATATATTTATTTGAACCAGAAACTAATTGTAAGTAGTCAATAACAATTAATGCTAATCCTTCATCAGATGCTGCTAATCTTCTACATTTAGCTCTTATTTCTCCAACTGTTATACCAGGAGTATCATCCATATGTATATTAGTGTCTGCAAGTTGACTTATAGCCTCATTAACTCTTTTCCAATCACTATGTTCTAATTTACCCGTTCTAAGCTTATATGAGTCTATTTGGCCTATAGAGCTTATCATTCTCATTGCTAATTGCTCAGCACTCATCTCTAAGTTAAATAACGCTACTGCCTTTTTAGTAGATGTTGCTACATTTGTAGCAATATTTAATATTAGTGCCGTTTTACCAACACCGGGTCTTGATGCTAATATAATAAATTCATTTTCATGGAATCCTGTAGTTACCTTGTCTATATCATGAAATCCACATGCAACACCAGTTATTTCTCCACCACTTTCAGATAACTTCTCTAAATCTGATTGCGCTTTAAATAATACATCTTGAATTTTCTTAAATTCAGTAGTTCTTCTAGTTTTTACTACATTTAATATCTTTCTTTCAGCATTATCTAAAATATCATTAATTGAATCATCTCCAATATACGCTCCAGTAACTATATTAGTAGCAGTATCAATTAATCTTCTAAGTACCGCTTTTTCACTTACTATATTTATATAATATTCAATATTGGACGCAGTTGGTACAGAATTTACAATTTCCAATAAGTAATCAACATCTCCAACTTGCTTAATATCTTTCTTTTTCTTTAATCTTTCGGTTACAGTTGTTATATCAACAGCAGCGTTTTCATTTTGTAATTCTAAAAGAGCTTCAAATATCTTAGAATGCGCTTCAGAATAAAAAGAATCTGCCGTTAAGTCTTCACAAACCTTTTGTAGAGCATACTTTGATATAAATGCTGCTCCTAGAACTGATTGTTCAGCTTCAATACTATTTGGTAATACTCTTTCCATAATTACACCTCTTTTTCAATATCTATTTTTAAACTTGCATCAATATCTTTGTAAAGATTTATTTTCACAATATATCTTCCAATACTAGATAGATTTTCCTTCTTAATATTTTTCTTATCTATATTATAACCTAGTCTTTTCAATTCCTCTTCAATTTGTTTAGAAGATATACTTCCAAATACTTTGTCTTTTTCTCCAGTCTTTAATTTAAATACAACAGTCATATTTTCTAATTGTTCTTTAATCGTATTAAATTCATCTCTTTTTTCTTGATCTAGTTCTTTTCTTTCTTTCAATTCTTTATCAAGTCTTTTAAGTCCACCTTCAGTATATTTAACAGCATAACCACTTCTAATTAAGTAGTTATTAGCATATCCGTCTTTTACTTCTTTAATTTCATCCTTTTTACCTTGTCCTTTTAAATCTTTAATGAATATTACTTTCATAAACACCCCCACAAAGTCTTAGTAAATTTATTATACTATAATTTAAATCTTTTTTTACAACAAAGATATAAGTGTTTCTTCTACTTCTTCTATTGTCTTATTTTTTAATTGTGTAGCAGCATCAGTTATATGACCTCCACCACCCATTTTTTCCATTATTTCCTGAACATCTATCTTACCAAGAGATCTTGCACTTATTCCAATCTCATTATTTTCTATATTTCCTATTACAAATGCTGCTTCTACATTCTTAAATAACAATAATGTATCTGCTGTCTTTGCTAAATCCTCTTTTTCATATATTTTATCTAATTCACCATTTGATATTGCTATATTATCTTTTAAAAATCTTGCTTTTAATATAATTTTTTGTCTTTCAATATAATTATTAAAGTCTTGTTTTAATAAGTACTGCATTTCTTTACTATCTGCATTTAATTCCTTTAAAACACTTGCGGCGTAATGTGTTTTCTTAGTTGTTTTTAAATAAAAGTTATTTGTATCAATTATTATACCTGCAAGTATAATTGTAGCAACATATTCAGGAATATATATATCTAATTCTTTTATTAAATCAACTAGTATTTCACCCATACTAGAATTATCAGAATTAATATATTCGTATTTTGTATTAATATTGTAATCTTCTTCCTTTATATGATGATCAATTACAATAATATTATTAACTATATCAAATATATTTTTATTTTGAACCATTTCCTTCTTATTAGTATCTACTAATATAAGCAAAGTATTACTATTAATTGATTCCATTAATTCTTCATAAGTCTTTATTTCTACATTATAATCAAGACTTGATATTTTATTTAATGCAATATCAACTCCAGATTCAAATTCAACATCATCAATCATTAATGTACTCTTTTTGTTGTATTTTTTACATACGAAATACATAGATAATACTGCTCCTAAAGCATCTAAATCTAAGTTCTTATGCGCAGTTATAACTACATTGTCCGATTCAATTATTAAGTCTTCTATTTTTTTATAATCTAACATAACATCACCACTTTAATTATACTATACTTTTTAAAATAAAAAAAACAAGATATTTCTATCTTGTAAAAGGTAATAAAGCCATAAAACGTGCTTTTTTAATCTCAGTTGCAATTATTCTTTGATGTCTAGCACAAGCTCCAGTCACTCTTCTTGGTAATATCTTCCCTTTTTCATTTACATATTTTCTTATTATATCTAAATCTTTATAATCGATTGTTTTACCAAGACATAGTTGACATACTTTTTTCTTTTTTCTATACATTTCTGCCAAAGCAATTCCTCCTTCTAAAACGCTATATCGTCATCACTTAGTTCAATTTCTTGACCAAAGTCAACATATGGTTCATCTTTAACATCAGTAGTAGGAATATCATCAACATTACTAGAATCAACATTTCTTGTTCCTTTTGATTCTAAAAATTGAACATTATCAGCTACAACTTCTGTAACATAAACCTTTTTTCCCTCTTTATCTTCATAATTTCTAGTTTGTATTCTTCCATCAATTGCTACTAAGCTTCCCTTTGAAACATATTTTTTAACATTCTCTGCTTGTTTTCTCCAAACAACAATATTAATAAAATCCGCTTCTCTAACTCCATTTTGGTTAGTAAAAGTTCTATTAACAGCAACAGAAAAATTTGCTGACGGGATATTATTTGTTGTATATCTAAGATCCGGATCCTTTGTTAATCTTCCAATTAAAAATACTTTGTTCATTATATCCCTCCTCTTATTTTTCTTTTCTTATTATCATATGTCTTACAATATCTTCACTTATAAGTGCAAGACGATCAAATTCTTTTTGTGCTTTATCATCTTTAGAACTAATTTCATAAAGATAATAATATCCACTTTTATGTCCTTTAATACTATAAGCTAGTTCTTTTTGACCAAAATCTTTAGAAGATTCAATTTTAGCTTTATTATCAGTTAAAACTTTTTCAAAAGACTTAATAACATCTTTTAAAGCTTCCTCTTCAATATTTGGTCTTACTATGAACATTATCTCATAATTCATAATATTCCTCCTTTCGGTCTATGGCTTTCCTTAAAGAAAAGCAAGGAGTAATTAAATACTCGAAGTTATTATAACAAAAATAAAAATAT
>CAZPCX010000030.1:0-6067 GCA_964585265.1 uncultured Muribaculaceae bacterium
CTATTACTAATATTACTGCTAATATTACTATTACTGCTAGCAATTCTATTAATGTAAATCCCTTTTTCATATACTCACCTCTATTATGTTTTTATTATATCATATATTAATTATATTTAAAGTATGTTTATTGTAATATATTTGTTTACACAAAATGGTATATTTGATATAATTATTAAGTTCAAGGAGGAAGTATGAAAAAATTTAAAGTGATTTCAATATTTATATTAATGTTAATGTTAACAGCATGTGGGAAGGCAAAATTAGAAGATGGTAAAGAATTAGTATTAAAGTTAGATGGTCTTAATTTAACTGCAAATGGTTTTTATGATAAGTTAAGAGATGCAGTTGGAATAAATGTATTAGTTGAAACAGTAGATAAAACTATTGTTGATAGTAAGTATCCTACAACAGCAACTATAACATCTCAAATAAATGCTTCTATAGCAGGTTATAAAGAACAATATGATGATCAATATTTAGAAGTAATAAATTACTATAGTGGTACAAATTTTACTACTGATGCTCAATTATTTGAATACATAGAAACAAATTATAAGAGAGAATTATTAATTGATGATTATGCTAAGAGTATTATTACTGATGAAGAAATAACTAAATACTACAATGAAAAAGCAGTTGGAGATATGAGAGCTAGTCATATATTAATTGTTCCAGATGTAACTGATACAATGACTGCTACTGAAAAGACTGCAGCTGAAACAGCAGCATTAAATAAAGCTAAAGAATTGATTGTAGAATTAAACGATGGTGCTGATTTTGAAGAATTAGCTAAAGAACATTCAGGAGATTCAGGTAGTGCTAGTAATGGTGGAGATGTAGGTTATTTCAATCGTGGTGATATGGTAGATGAATTTGAAGATGCTACTGTAGCACTTGAAGTTAATAAATATACTACTACACCGGTTAAGTCAGAATTTGGATATCATATAATATTAAAGACTGAACAATTAGAAAAAGGTACTTTAGAAACATTAAAAGAAGAAATTAAATCAATTCTTGCAACAGAAAAGAAAGACACTATTGCTAATATATATGCATTTGCAATAGAACAAGCAATGGAAGAATTTAATTTAGAAATATATGATACAGAAATGAAAAATCTATATGAGAATTATATTCGTAATTTAAAGAACAAGACAAAATAAAAGATAAGGATTATTTCCTTATCTTTTCTATTTCATCATTAGTATAACCTTTTTGATACAATCTCATCTTGATATTATAATCAAGATCTTTTTTATACTTATCTTTGTATTTTCTATATAACTTATCATATTCCTTTTGTATTACATTACTATCTACTTCTATATCATTATCTTGTATTAAAGAATTAATTAATTCTTTATCATATCCTAGATTAATAAAATAACTTAAGGTTCTTCTTTTTAATTCATATATAGAATATTTATTATGTATTTTCATATATTTTAATATTAAAGGTTTTAATCTATCTTCAATATTATCTATATTATTAATATTATTATCTATTAATGTATTATCAATATTTAAATTTAATAAATCTCTCTTAATCTTTAAAGGTCCATCTTTACTTAGATTTAACTTATCATTTATAAATCTCTTAACAAATTCACAATCATTAATATACTTCTTATCTTTTAATACATTGATAATCTTATATTTAATATTATTATCTTTTGTATACTTAGATATATACTTATCTATTTCAAATTCAGATCTCATTCTATAACTAATATAATTTAAAACTCTATAATATATATCATAATAATCTTTCTTATTTTGTATATCTTTAATATTAATTTCTTTTTTTGATAATAAATTCATTTCAATAATTACATCTTCATATACTTCAATATTAGTATTATCTTCTAATATTAATTTAAATACATTTCTCTTTTTAGTATTCTCAATTTTATTAATAATCATAAAACACCTCTTTTTTTAAAAAACTTAATACTATTTTAAATGTATTAAGTTTTCAGCTACTTCTTCAAGTGCTCTACCAATATTCTTCTTTGATCTATATTCATTTTCTTTTAGTTGATAATGTTCTGTTTCATACATTTGTCTTGTTCTTTTTGAAACAACATGCACCAATCTATATTTAGAGTCGATCAAATTCATCAATTTGTCAATTGAAGGATAAATCATTTCTCCACGCTCCTCACTTTAAGCATAATGTAAAATGAATTATCAATCAATGTTAAATACACTATTTTACACTATTTAATTAAATCTCTTAATTTATTGAGAATTACATACATTGCATATGTATCTTGTTTACAGTACTCAATTAAGTTATTGTAAACCTCATTATACTGCTCTTTAGTATAATTATTGTAATTTGCATACGCTGTAAGAGCTGATGTACCATTACCTATCTCCATATTATCATATGATAAATCACTAAATACCTTTAAAGTTTTCTTAATAGAATAAGAACCACTTAAATCTTTATGATAGTAATTTACTTTTGATGCATCTTCTTTTTCAAAACCAAGTTCTTCATAAAACTTACTATTATTCTTAACTATATATATTAAATCAGAAGCCATATCTACCATCTTTGTTAATTTATCTTTATATTGTGGATATACTTCTGCTAATTTAGATAATACACCTTTTTCAAAAGAACAATTTTGAGCAAATACAGTACCTTTACTTGTATCTATTAATTCACATAGACTCTTTATTAAATCTTCTCTACAATCATTATTAAACGTCTCGGATAAGAATCCATAATGATCTTTTTCTTTATCACATATTCCAGGTTCTTTTTCAATATGTAAAGAAAATTGAAATGGTGATTGAGCATAACATTTCTCACCTTTAAATCTAGGTAAAGGACAAGGAAATGTTTCAAAATCTAAATGATATATAGGATATGTTAAGTTATTAATAGCTATATTAATCTTCTCTTTATTTATATATGCTTTATTAGTTATTAAACAATTCCTTTGTATATGATGATTTTGATTCTTAATCCAACTATCAGGTATATCCAACATATTTAAATAACCTTCATTTATTAATTCTAATCCTTTATGAGTAACTCCATCTTCATCTTTAAATGACTTTGAACCTATATACGATAGAGTTGAATTAGTTTTTGGAATCTTACTAAAACATACACATGAAAACTTACATTCAGATGGTTTTTTATGTTCACAATAATCTCCAAGAGGATATTCATCAATACTCATTTCACTTAAGTACTTTTCTACTTTATCTTTATCTCTTAATACCATCTCTTGCATTTGTTCAGTAACAATAGTCATATCAAATAATCTTATTATTGAATCATCATATACTGCTATATTGTTTTCATATTTACCATCAAATACATATTCATGATTTAATACTGCTAAGTAATAATTAATTTTCTTATTTCTATAACCAGGATCTCTTTCAATAATCATTCTTTGTACTGCTAAATCATATACATATTTACCAACATCAAATCTATCAAATAACTTATTTTTTCTTGAATTATATTTATATATTGGCATTTCATTTGTTATATTGTAATTATCTATCTCATCTTTTAAATGCATTATTCCATCTTTATCTTCAATAAATATACTGTATTTATCTTCTTTTGGATTTCCTGCTTTTAATCCTTCAATAAATTTATTACTAGTAGTTGCTTTTACTTCTATAATATTAATACTATCATTTTCATTATATATATCTACATAACAAATATATTTAAATAAATCAGAATTAAATTCAAATGATTTTTGTTTTAATGTTGATTCTGAGTATATAGAAGTGCCTTTAAACAGATGTTCTACCTTTAATCCCGCCAATTCCTCTATTCTCTTATAATAAGGCATCATAACGTCTAATTGAGGATCAAAAGTATCAATTAAATCTTCTTCCTCTCCTTCTTCATTTTGAGAATACATTTGAGATAGAAGTTCTCTTAATCTTTCTTCTTTTTCTTCTTCTTTATATTGTTCATAAGATATATCAGCATCAAGTCTATCTTTCTTTATTTCAGATAAACCAACATATCTAGGACATCTACTGTAATTAATAAAATTAGTTTTAGTAATAGCCATATAATCACCTACTTTGCTTCATACCAATTTTTACCATAACTTACATCTACCTTAATAGGAACATCAAGTTTACAACAAGTTTCCATAATATTAACTACAAGTTTTTCTAATTCTTTCTTCTCTTTATCTACTACATCAAATATCAATTCATCATGTACTTGTAACACTAATTTACTCTTCATATTCTTCTTAGATATTTCATTTGAAATTTCAATCATAGCTTTCTTAATAATATCTGCACTACTACCTTGTATTGGAGTATTTAAAGCCATTCTCTCTCCACTACTTCTTATCATATAATTCTTATTCTTCAATTCATCAATATTTCTTTTTCTTCCAAATAAAGTTTTTACATATCCATTTTCATGTGCAATCTTAATAGTTTCATCCATATACTTCTTAACACTTGGAAAAGTTTCTAAATACTTATCAATAAACTTCTTAGCATCAGATACATCTACATCTAGATTCTCTGATAAACCAAAACTACTAATACCATATAAGATACCAAAATTAACAGCCTTAGCTTGTCTTCTCATATCACTATTTACTTCTTCTTTAGATACATTAAATAGATCCATTGCTGTCTTAGTATGTATATCCATATTATTATTAAATGCTTCTATTAAATTTTCTTCTTTAGAGAAGTGAGCAAATATTCTCAATTCAATTTGGGAATAATCTACAGACATAAATAAATCATTAGTTGGAACAAATGCTTTTCTAACTAATTTACCATATTCATATCTAATAGGTATATTTTGAAGATTAGGTTCAATAGAAGATAATCTTCCTGTTCTAGTTAAAGTTTGAGTATATATAGTATGAACATATCCATCACTTCTAATGTAATCTTCTAAACCAACTACATAAGTGGATTGTATTTTAGATAATACTTTATACTCTAATATTTTAGATATTATCGGATATTTATCTTTATATTTAACTAAATACTCTTTATCAGTACTTCTCTTTCTATTAGATGGTATTCTTAACTTATCAAATAATACTTCTCCCAATTGCTTATAAGATGAAATATTAAATTCTTCACCAGCAAGATTATAAATATCTTTAGATAATAATTCTAATTTAATTTGTATTTCTTCTTTCATATCATGTAATACAGATTTATCTACTTTAACACCAAATAATTCCATATCACTTAATACATTTATTATTGGCATTTCAATATTATTAAACAACTCTAAATAAGATTCTTTTTCTAATTCAGAATAAAATTTACTATATGTTTCATATATAAATTTAGCCTTCTTAATACACATATCCTTTACTAAATCTATATCTAACTCTTTCTTCTTAGATATAGCTTCAAAGAAAGGAATATCATATCCTAATTGATTAGCAAGATAAGATATATCATCTTTTACATTATAATTTAATAAATTAGCAGCAACCATAGTATCAAACACTACATTCTCTATCTTAATATTACTGTAATTTAAACTAACAAGTATCTTCTTTAAATCATATGTATATTTAATATTATTAATTAAAAAAGATGGATTCTTTTTTAATACTTCAAATGGTATAAAATAACATACTTTATCATTATAAACTCCCATACCTAATATATTAGAAGTATGATAATTAGTATTGTCTAATTCTAAATATATACCTACTGCACCATCAATTTTAATATCATCTATATTATTTACTACAATACAATCAATTGATTCGGTTTCAACCTTCTTCTCTACATTTTTAAGAAAAGAATAAAACTCTAATTCTTCATATATCTTTCTTAATTCTAAATCATTTATACCATTATATTTAATATCATCTATATTTATAGTTAAAGGAACATCCTTATATATAGTTGCTAATTGTTTAGACATAAAAGCATCATCTTTAGATTCTAATAGCTTATCTTTTAACTTACCAGGAATATTATTAATATTTACATATATATTTTCAATAGATCCATATTCTTTTAATAACTTTAACGCAGTCTTCTCACCTATTCCTTTAACACCAGGAAT
>CAZPCX010000031.1:0-4489 GCA_964585265.1 uncultured Muribaculaceae bacterium
TCATATAAAAATCTATGCCAAAATCTAGAATATATTAAATGTCTTGTAACATGTTCCATCCCACCATTATACCAATCTACTGGTAACCAGTATTTTAATTTATCCTTATTTGCTAATTCTTCATTATTAAATGGATCAATATATCTTAAAAAATACCAAGATGATCCTGCCCATTGAGGCATTGTATCCGTTTCTCTTTTAGAAAGTTCTCCACATATTGGACATTTACAATTAACAAATGAATCAATTTTAGCTAACGGACTTTCTCCATCAGTTCCGGGTTCAAAATCATTTATTTCAGGAAGTTTTAAAGGTAATTCTTCATAAGGAACACCAACTGTTCCACATTTTGGACAATGTATTAAAGGTATAGGTTCACCCCAATATCTTTGTCTATTAAATGCCCAGTCATTTAATTTATATTGAACACCCTCTTTTCCAATACCTTTATTTTTTAAATATTCAATCATCTTATTTATTGATTCATTTTTATTATCAATACCATTTAAAAAATCAGAATTAATCATAATACCATCTTCTTCATATGGTAGTTGAGTTTTTTCAATACTTCCATTTATGATTACAGGTATTATTTTAATATTATATTTTTTTGCAAAATCATAATCTCTACTATCGTGAGCTGGAACAGCCATAATAGCACCAGTCCCGTAATTCATCATTACATAATCTGCTATATATATTGGTATTTCCTTATTATTTAAAGGATTAATAGCAGTTAAACCATCAATTTTTACTCCTGTTTTCTCTTTATTTATTTCAACTCTTTCAAATGCAGTTTTCTTCAATGTATTACTCTTATAATTATTTATTTCATCAATATTATTAATAATATCTTTACTACTATTTATTAATGGATGTTCAGGTGCTATAACCATAAAAGTTACACCAAATAAAGTATCAGGTCTAGTAGTATATACTTCAATTAATTTATCTATTTCTTTTAATTTAAAATTTACATATGCACCTTTACTTTTACCAATCCAATTCTCTTGTTGTAACTTAATTTGAGGCAAAAAATCAACTTCATTTAATCCTTCTAATAATTTATCAGCATAATCAGTTATTTTTAAATACCAAACTTCTTTTTCTTTCTGAATAACATCATTATGACAAATATCGCACTTACCACCTTGACTATCTTCATTAGATAATACAACCTTACAATTAGGACAATAATTAACATAAGTCTTATTCCTAAAAACAAGCCCTTTTTCAAATAATTTTAAGAATATCCATTGTGTATATTTATAATATTCTGGATTAGTTGTATCTATTGCTCTAGAATAATCAAATGAAAAACCAACATTCTTAAGTTGATCAGTAAATTTAATTATATTATCATCAGTTACTTTTCTAGGATGTGTTTTTGTTTTAATAGCGTAATTTTCAGTTGGAAGACCGAAAGCATCAAATCCAATAGGAAAAAGAACATTGTATCCTTCCATCCTTCTCTTTCTAGATAATACTTCTAATCCTATATATGCTTTTACATGACCAATATGCATACCAATACCACTTGGGTATGGAAATTCAACTAAATTATAATATTTCTTTTTTGAAAAATCATCTTTAGTTAAAAAACTATTATTATCTTCCCAATGTTTTTGCCATTTCTTTTCTATTTCTTTAAAATTATACATATTGCCTCCCTAAAAAATAAAATACCACGATCTAAGGACGCTTATACGTGGTACCACCTTAGTTCATAGTATTTCTATGCACTTAATATTATATCGTAATAAACGTTTTAAGCTCCAAAATAAGTTCATAACCAATTATTGTTAGTTTACATCAAACACTAACTCTCTATAAATAATATACTTACTACTACTTTTCTTCAATGCTTAACAATTAGATTATAATATATATTATTTTTAAAGTAAACACAATACTATTATTTTAATCTTATTTTTGATAAAATGATATTGGAAGTGATAATTTGAAAATATTTAAGAAAGTATTATTCTTTTTAATATTACCAGTAATAGCAATAGTTTTAATATTTGTATTACAGAAGTTAAATAACTATTCTTTTTTACAAGGAATAATAAAAGAAATTAACTATAACGATAATGAATTAAGACCAACAATATTATTAGAAAATGATGAGGGTCCTTATTATATAAGTTTTGAAAAAGATATTGATTTAGAAAAACTAAACATTAAAGTTGATGATGAGGTATATATAAAGATTGATTCCGCAATTATGGAAAGTTATCCAATGCAAGCTAGAGGTTATTCAATAATGTTAATAAAGTCATCACAGTAAGGAGTTAATATGAGAAAGCTAAACGAAATATTTGATACTGAATATGATATAGAAATTAATGATGTAAAAACTAGTTCAAAAGAAATTAATGAAGGAGATCTTTTTGTTTGTATAATGGGATTTAATGTAGATAGACATGATTATGTAAAAGATGCAGAACAAAAAGGTGCAAGAGCATTAGTAGTTAGTAGAGATGTAGAAAGTACTCTTCCACAAATAAGAGTAAAAAACACAAACGAAGAATTAATCAATATAGTTACTAAATTCTATGATTATCCATCAAAAAAAGTTAGAATGATTGGTGTAACTGGTACTGATGGTAAAACTACTACATGTACAATAATTTATCAGTTACTAAATGAATTTGAGAAGACAGGATATATTGGAACAAATGGAGCAATAAGTGATAACTATAAAGAAGCAATTAACAATACGACACCAATTCCAGAACATATGCATAGGATAATAAATAGTTTTTATACAACCGGATCAAAAAACATTGTATTAGAAACAGCTTCAGAAGGCTTAGCTCAAAATAGATGTGAAACAATTGAATTTGATTATTCAATATTCACAAATATAACTCCAGAACATTTAAATTATCATAAAACAATGGAGAACTATTTAAATGCAAAATGCATGTTATTTGAACAAACTAAAGAAGATGGTTATTGTATAATTAATATTGATGATGAAAATAGTAATAAAATAATTGAAAAATGCAATGGAAAAGTTATTACTTATGGTAAAGATGAAAAAGCAGATTACAAGATATCAGATGTAACTACATCTGAATATAGTACTCACTTTAAATTAAAATACAATAATATTGAATATAGTATTAATATACCTTTAATAGGAGCATTTAATGCTTATAATATGACTGCAGCATTAGCAGTATTAATGAATATGGGATATAAAATAGAAGAGTTAGAAAAACATTTCGATAAATTATTTGTTGCAGGAAGATTTGATGCAGTTAATCATGGTCAAGACTTTAAAGTAATAATTGATTTTGCTCATACTCCAAATGCAGTAAACAATATACTTGAATTTGCAAATTCAATTAAAAAGAATAGAATAATATCAGTATCTGGTGCAGCAGGTGGAAGATATGTAGAAAAAAGACCAATTATTGGTAAGATGTTAGTTGATAAGTCAGATTATGTTATATTTACATATGATGATCCTAGAAAAGAAGATATAAACGATATTATTGATCAAATGACTGTTGATGTATTAGATAAAACAAATAAATTTGAAAGAATAGTAGATAGAAAAGAAGCAATAAAAAAAGCAATTAACATTGCTCAAAAAGATGATATTGTATTAATTCTAGGTAGAGGAAATGAAACAATGGTTCCAATCAATGATGAATTAATACCAGAAAATGACTATGAAGAAGTAGAAAAGGCAATAAAAGACGAATATTAATTCGTCTTTTTTTCTAAATACTCACTATAAGTAAGCATTCTATCAATATATTTATTATCATCTAAGAATTCAATAATTCTATTTGCAGTTGTATCTATTACTTCATGATCTTGTGTTCTAAGCAATATACAACCAGTAAAATCATTTAATCCTTCATTTAATGAAGTAATAGTCTCTATATCTAAGTGATTAGTAGGTTCATCTAATATTAATACATTAGCACCACTAAGCATCATCTTAGATAACATACATCTAACCTTTTCACCACCACTTAATACATTTACTTTCTTTAAGGATTCTTCTCCAGAAAATAACATTCTTCCTAGAAATCCTCTTACAAATTGTTCTTCTTTTATCTTAGAATAATCTTGTAACCAAGTAATTAGATTCTTATCACTTTTAAAAAATGAATCGTGATTCTTTGGAAAGTATGAAAATAAAGCACTAGAACCCCAAATAACATCTCCAGTATCAGGAGTAATTTCACCAGCAATTACTTTAAATAAAGTTGTAATTGCTAATTCATTATTTCCTACAAAAGCAATCTTATCAGTATTATTAACAGTAAAATTAAAATTCTTTATTATTTGCTTACCATCAACACTTACATTTATATTCTTTAAAGTTACTACTTCTTTGCCAAGTCTTTTTTCTTCTTTAAAATTAATATATGGATATCTTCTAGTAGATGGTTTTATATCCTCTAATACAATTTTTTCAAGTGTTTTCTTTCTAGATGTAGCTTGTTTAGATTTAGAAGCATTA
>CAZPCX010000031.1:4499-4746 GCA_964585265.1 uncultured Muribaculaceae bacterium
TCATTTGTTTTTGAATTAATTCACTAGATTTTCTCCAGAAATCATAATTACCAACAAATAAAGTTATCTTTTCATAATCAATATCTACTATATGAGTACATACTTTATTTAGAAAGTGTCTATCATGAGATACAATTATTACTGTGTTCTCAAAATTAATTAAGAATTCTTCTAACCATAGTTTAGCATTTATATCTAATCCATTAGTTGGTTCATCTAACAATAATATATCAGGATTACCAAATAA
>CAZPCX010000031.1:4756-5780 GCA_964585265.1 uncultured Muribaculaceae bacterium
CTTGAGCAAGAAGTATCTTAACTTTATATATATTTGATACTTCCGACATCTTCATATTATATAATTCATTAGGTACTCCTAGACCATCTAATAATATAGCTGCATCGCTCTCTGCTTGCCAACCATTTAATTCTAAAAATTCACCTTCAAGTTCTCCAATTTTTATTCCATCTTCTTCAGTAAAATCAGTCTTAGAATATAGTTTATCCTTTTCTTGCATTATACTATATAATTTACTATTACCCATTATTACAACATCAATAACATTATAATCATTATATATATTATGATCTTGTCTTAGAATAGATAGTCTATCTTTAGGATCATATATTACATCTCCTGAAGTAGGTTCTATTTCACTTGATAAAAGCTTTAAAAAAGTAGATTTACCACTACCATTAGCTCCAATCAAACCATAACAATTTCCGTTAAGAAACTTAACGTTAACATTCTCAAATAAAGTTCTAGTACCAAATCTTAAAGTAAGATCTTTTGTATTTATCATATTGCACCTCAAATAATCAGTTATAAGTATATACAAATTATTAAAAAAAGTAAACAAATACTGTCATCATTTCTTGACATATAACAAATTATTGGTATAATTATTTATGCCTACTGCAGATGTAGTTCAATGGTAGAACCTTAGCCTTCCAAGCTAACTACGTGGGTTCGATTCCCATCATCTGCTCCAAAAGATAAAATCGTCGCACCAACGACGTTAATTGATTAAATCAATCGAAAGATTGATTTTTTTGTGTCTTAAGGAAAGGATGTGTGTGTATGATTAATATTACAAAAAAAGAAATCAAAATGAGTTCTGCTCTCATTACTAAATTAAAATGGGCTTGTGGTTCTAATTACAAAGCTACTAATGGCTATTTGAGAATTGTTGATCATACCAATATCGCTTATATCGAACCTCATAAAGTTATTATTAATAATGTCCTATTCTTAATGTTTATTGAACACGAATTTGTTTATGTTGAAAATTTATCTAATAAAATACCTTTGACCAATTTAA